>JAJQID010000079.1 GCA_021199405.1 Lachnospiraceae bacterium | reverse complement strand
GCTCCGTAGTACCAAAAAGGATAGGTCTCCCGGGCGCATCCAGACGTCCCAGCTCCTGAATCAGATCATATTCCAGCAGCTTATTGATGGCATGGTCGCTGCTGACACCGCGAATCTTTTCAATCTCCACACGGGTCACCGGCTGTTTATAGGCCACAATCGCCATGGTCTCCAGCGCTGTCTCTGACAGGGTGATTTTTTTGGGTGTTTTCGCAATCTGAATGATCTGCCCATAATACTCCGGCCGGGTTCCCATCTGCACAGCGTCCTCCAGAAATACCAGCTGCAGACCACTGCTTCTCGCTTCATATTCCCCCTGCAGCTCCGTTAACAGTCCGGTCACCGCCTTTTTGTCAAGCTCCGTCACCTGGCACAGCCTGGAAATCTCCACGCTGTCGCCTACCGTAAATAAAATAGCCTCAATTGCGGCTTTCGCCTCCGCTCTCTCCATCCTCTTTGCGCACTCCCGCTCTCATATCTTCCTCAATATTCTCATCGACCTCCTCATCCTCAAAGGTCTCCTGAGAGGTAATCCTGATATCGTCAAAAAGCCCGTTCTGCTCCACGGTCACCCTGCCCATCCGCATCAGCTCCAGAAGCACCAGAAAGGTAACCACGATCTCCTCCCTGGAATGAGGATTCTCCAATAACTCCTGAAAGCGAAAATGCTTGTGTGACAAAATAAAATGCTCGATATACCCGGCCTTTTTCTCCGCGTCCACAGCCTCTTTTCTGATATCCCCATACTGGCTGCGGATAGGATCCACCTTGTCCTCCTGCCGCTTTAACAACTGCTCAAACAAAACGTACAGCTTCTGAAGGTTCATATCTCCAATCAGCTCCCCGTAATTTAAGGGGGCTTTATACGCCTTTACCTCCTCGGGAAGCCTTTCTCCCCGGTATACGGCGCGTCCGGCCATCATCTCCCTGTCCTTTAATTCCAGGGACATATATTTATAAAGCTTGTACTCCAAAAGTCTCTCCACCAGCTCCGCCCTGGGATCCAGCTCCTCTCCCTCCTCGTCCACCTCCTTGGGCAGAAGCATTTTGCATTTGATATCCAGAAGGGTAGCTGCCATCACCAGAAACTCGCTGACCACGTCCAGATCCTCATGATCCATGGCGCGGATATAGTCCAGATACTGGTCTGTGATTTCCACTATGGGGATGTCGTATATATCGATTTTATTTTTTTCAATCAGATGAAGCAAAAGATCCAGCGGACCTTCAAATTTCTCCAGTTTTACAGATATTGCCATCCGTTTTTTCTCCAGATTTTAAATCAATCACCACGCATTCGCCCGGATTAAACATCCGGACAGGAATGGAATGCCAGCCCAGTCCCCGGCTGATCACCATAGTGGAACTTCCCTCCGTAAAAAGACCGCCGTCATACTTCGGGAACAGATGAAAGCTGGTGGAAATCACGCCGCCCAGCACGGGAAGCCTGACGATTCCACCGTGAACATGACCGCTGACCACCAGATCCGCGTGCCAGTCCGCGTACTGCGGGAAAAACTCAGGATTGTGGGCAATGAGAAGATGAAAGGTTTCCGGAGAGGCTTTTCCGAATTTTTCTCTCATATAATAAGATGGGAGAGAGCTTCTGCCCCATTTCCGGTAATATTCCCTCTCCAGCTCCAGACCGTGAAGAGCGATATTGTACTCGTCAAATACAACCGTCTCATTGCACAGGAACACCACACCGGCCCGGGACAGCTTCCGTTGATATTTTTCAAAACGCTCTCTGTCTTCCGCTGAATCATACACAATTCTGCTCTCATGGTTGCCCATACCATAATAAACCGGGAAGGCTTCCGCAAGGCCACAGATCAAATCCTCAGCCCCTGAATAATCCGGGTGCTTCCCGCTGGTAACCATATCCCCCGCAATAAGAATCAGATCCGGGGACAACCCGCGCACCTTCTCCGCAAGCCTTTCATTGTGCTTTCCAAATCTGGCATCATGCAGATCTGCCAGCACCACAAGGCGCAGAGGCCTTTTCAGCTTCGGATTGGTCAGCTGATATCTTACAACACAAAAATAATGAATATCATGATATATAATCAGGCAGGCTGCGATGATAAGCAGTGCCGCAAAAAAACAAAAAATCCGCATTTCAAATCAGTACAATCCTTCCTGTCTCCCGCTCTGAAACCGCTACATTGTAACATATATCAGAGGCTCAGCGCAAGGCATTTATCCATTCACAGCAGGAACGCTGAAACCGCATATTTATAAAAATCCCACAGCGACGCTTCCTCCACCGTCTCTGTATACACAATCTCTGTTCTCCCGATCTCCTGTCCGTTCAGTGAATATACCGCATATCCCGCCACCTGTCCCTCCTCCACCGGCGCCTCCACTCTTTCCGGCAGTTCAAAGCTTTTCACAATCTGGGAAATATCCCGATTCTCCGTATCCAGATAACGGAAAGCTCCACTGTAGGCGATACCCGCCTCTTTTACAATGGCTCCGGTGATCTCCAGAGGATCCAGCGTATACAGATTCTCATCCACATAGAGAGAACTGACAGAATAGCCGTAATTCAGCAGAGCCGCCGCTTCCGTAAAACGATCCGCACTGTTTTCGCAGCCCATTACCACCGCAATCATCTCGATATCATCCTTCTTCGCAGTAGCAGAAACGCAAAACTTCGCTTTCGAGGTGGAACCGGTTTTCAACCCCGTAGTGTAAGGATAGCTTTTCAGAAGCTTATTGGTGCTGCTCAGAGTAAAAACCGACTCTCCCCGGCCTGTGACATGGGTAATGTCCTCCATCCAGATTCCCGTATAGTCAAATACCTCCGGATACAGAGTGATCAATTCCCTGGACATGATCGCCACATCCTTTGCGCTGGAATAATGAGAATCAGAATCTGTCAGACCGCAGCAGTCCTCAAAATGAGTATCCACCATTCCCAGGCTTACCGCCTTATTGTTCATCAGATCCACAAAAGCTCCCTCCGAGCCCGCGATATACTCCGCCATGGCCACGCTGGCATCGTTGGCGGAAGCCACCGTAATACACTTGATCAGCGTCTCCACCGTCTGCACCTCGCCGGATTCCAGATAAACCTGGCTGCCGCCCATGCTGGCCGCGTAGTCACTGGTGATCACTGAATCGGTCAGGCTGATTTTCCCCTCAGACAATGCCTCAAAGGTCAGAAGAAGGGTCATAATTTTGGTAATGGAAGCAGGGGAACGGCGCTCTCCTGCATTTTTTTCGTAAACAATCTGACCGGTGGAGGCCTCCATGACGATGGCCGACGGAGAGGTAATCTCTGTGGCAGCGGCCGCAGAAATATTCTGTGAAAAAAAACAGCATATGGCTGTCAGAACCGACAAGAGCAGGGAAAGAGTTTTTTTCATAAAATAAAAAGAGCCTTTTTCTTTTTACTATCTTATTCGCCTCTTTTATGAAAAAGACCCCGCCAATACAATATCGGCGGGGTTTTCACCATGTTTAATTATATTTGCGCTTTCTGGCAGCTTCGGACTTCTTCTTGCGCTTTACAGACGGCTTCTCATAGTGCTCACGCTTGCGGATCTCCTGCTGGATACCTGCCTTCGCGCAGCTTCTCTTGAAGCGACGCAGAGCACTGTCCAAAGTTTCATTCTCTTTGACAATTATGCTAGACATCTACACCTGACCTCCCTTCAGTCCCTTCAAGCAATAATGACTGATTCGGGTTATTATGCTCACGATTCATGACCACGAAAATCATTATATCATAAAAAGCCGCAACGTCAAGATAAAATTTTTAAAAATGCCAAAAACAGGAAAAATTAAGATTTTATTTACCTTTTATTTACCACTTGCAATTCCTCCAAAGTGCTGGTATCATCATGAATGAACATTCGTTTCCATAAAATAAAAAGGAGTACCCAAGATGAAAAAGAAACCATTGCTGCTTCTGCTTTCCGCAGTTCTGGCCTGCGGCCTGATGATCGGGTGCGGAAGTTCTTCCGAGGAGGAGACCCGGGTTACGACCGTAGATCTCACCGAAGAGCTGAATGAGGAAAATGGAAGCACAACCGACGAGGTAGAAGCAAATCAGGAAGCAGAAGAAACTGCGGAAGAGGAAAGCCGCGAGGGGATGTACCGCAGCGAACTGACCAATGAATGGATTGATGAAGCTCTGATGAATCAGCGTCCGGTGGCCATCATGGTAGATAATGAATCCACTGCCCTGGACCATTACGGGCTGACCCAGGCTGACATCGTCTATGAAATAATGAACAGCACAGCCAACGGAGAGATCACCCGCTTTATGTGCATTGTCAAGGACTGGGGAAGCATCACCCAGTTCGGCAGTATTCGCTCCACCCGCCCCACCAACCTGATGATCGCACCTGAATACAACGCGGTTCTCATTCATGACGGCGGTCCCTTCTATATTGATGCCTACCTGACCAACGCCTGGGTTGACCATTTGAGCGGCGGCTTCTCCCGTATTGCCAATGGCAAGGCCTATGAATTCACCGAATATGTGACCACCGGAGAAATCGAAAGCCGTTTAAGCTCCGCCGGCATCAGCTCAGAGTACAACGAGTGGTACCAGGGAGCCCCCTTCCAGTTTGCTGATGAGACAAATCCGGTGGATCTGTCCGCAGAAAGCGATTCCATCACCTGCACACTGGTGGATCTTCCCTTCCCTCACAACTCCTCTCAGCTCGATTATGATGAGGAAAGCGGTACATACCTGTACTCAGAATATGGAAAGGCTCATGTTGACCTGGCCAATGACAGCGCGCAGCTTGCCTTCACCAATGTCATTCTGGAATGTGCCAGCGTAACCCAGTATGATGAGAACGGCTATATGCAGTTCAATATTCTCAATGAATCCGGCAAGGGCTACTATATCACAGGCGGCAGCGCCATCCCCATCACCTGGAGCAAGGGCTGGGATTATGAACAGACAAAGTACTACGATATGGACGGCAATGAAATCACCTTAAACACCGGCAAGACCTATATCGCTCTGGTTTCCGAGAGCAGATGGGATGAACTGGTACTGAAGTAAGGATCATATGTAAAAAAAGGACACCTCAGGGCTATTGAAAGCTGTTGAGATGTCCTTTTTATTGTATAAAATATTACAAAATCAAAATAGCTGAATCCAGTAATCTATTCCGGTTCCATGTACCGTGATATCATCTCATTCTTTGATCTGCTGCTCCAGAAGACCTTCTACAGCCTCCATGGCCTGAGGAATTCCCGCCGGATTTTTACCGCCGGCCTGGGCCATATTGGGCCTGCCGCCGCCCCCGCCGCCTACCAGAGCCGCAATGCCCTTAATCAGGTTCCCCGCGTGAGCTCCGGATTTCATGGCGCTGTCTGTAGCCATGGCAATCAGATTGACCTTACCATCGAACTCGCTGGCAAGAACGATCACGCCCTCTCCCAGCTTTTCCTTCAGCTGGTCGCCCAGATCGCGAAGTCCATGCATATCCACCCCCGGCACAGCCTGAGCGATATATTTCACTCCCTTTACCTCTCTGACCTGATCCTGCACATTGCCCAGAGAAGCCTGCGCTGCCTTTGCTTTCAGGGATTCGTTCTCGGACTGAGCGGTCTTCAAATCAGCCATCAGATGGCGGATTCTGTCCGCCGCGCCGGCAGGCGTGATCTTCAGCACCTGGGTAATGCCATTCAGCATCTCTTCCAGATGTTCGTAATATTTCAGCACACCGGTACCGGTAACCGCCTCGATTCTGCGCACGCCTGCTGCCACGCCGCCCTCGGAGATGATCTTAAAGCTGCCGATAACAGCGGTATTCTCCACGTGGGTTCCTCCGCAGAATTCCCTGGAGTAGTCTCCCATCTCCACTACGCGCACGGTCTCCCCATATTTCTCACCAAAGAGAGCCATGGCTCCGGTCTTTTTGGCTTCCTCAATGGAGAGAACCTCTGTCACCACAGGAATGGCCTCCGAAATCTTTTCATTGACCTCCTGCTCCACTTTTTTGATCTCCTCCCTGGTCATGGCAGAGAAATGGGAGAAGTCAAAGCGAAGCCTGTCGCCGTCCACATAGGAACCAGCCTGCTCCACATGAGTGCCCAGCGTATCGCGGAGAGCCTTCTGAAGTAAATGGGTAGCGGAGTGGTTTTTGCAGGTATTTCTTCTGTTGGCGGCATCCACCTTCAGGGTGACAGTGTCCCCCACCTTGGTCATACCGGAGGTAACCACACCCACATGTCCTACCTTGCCGCCCAGCAGCTTGATGGTATCCTTCACCTCAAAGGTAAAGCCATCCCCGATGATCTGTCCCACGTCAGCCTGCTGACCGCCCATGGTAGCATAAAAAGGCGTCTCAGCCACAATAATGGTGGCCTGCTCTCCGTCGCTGACAGCCTCCACCACCTCGGTTTCCGTGGTCAGTGCCAGCACTCCGGAGCTGCACTCCAGCCTGTCATAACCCACAAAAGCGGTGGTAATCGCCGGATCAATCTGCTCATACACTGTGGCGTCCGCGCCCATGTAATTGGTGGTCTTTCTGGCCGCTCTGGCAGTCTGACGCTGCTGCTGCATGCGCTCCTCAAAACCGGCTCTGTCCAGCTGGAAGCCCTTTTCCTGCAAAATTTCCCCTGTCAGATCCACAGGAAAGCCGTAGGTATCGTAAAGCTTAAAGACATCCTCCCCTTTCAGGATCTTTCCCCTGGTATCGGCCATTCTTTTTTCCATATTGGAAAGAATGGAAAGGCCCTGGTCAATGGTCTTATTGAACTTGCTCTCCTCCTGAGTCAGCACGTTCAGAATAAATTCCTTCTTTTCCGCCAGCTCCGGGTATCCGTCCTCGCATTCCCGGATCACCGTCTTTGAAAGCTCTGCCAGAAACTGTCCCTGAATGCCAAGCTTTCTGCCATGGCGGGCCGCACGCCGGATCAGCCGTCGCAGTACATAGCCTCTGCCCTCATTGCTGGGCATGATGCCGTCGGAGATCATAAAGGTAGAAGAGCGAATGTGATCGGTAATCAGGCGAATGGACTCGTCCTTCACCGGGTCTGTCTCATATTCTGTCTGAGCCATCTCACAGATTCGATCCCGGATAGCCTTCATAGTGTCGATGTCAAAGACGGTATCCACGTCCTGCACCACCACGGCCAGACGCTCCAGGCCCATGCCGGTGTCGATATTTTTCTGCTTCAGCTCGGTATAATTGCCGTGGCCGTCGTTGTCAAACTGGGTAAAGACGTTATTCCAGACCTCCATATAGCGGTCACAGTCACAGCCTACACCGCAGGTAGGCTTGCCGCAGCCGTATTTCGCACCGCGGTCATAATAAATCTCGGAGCAGGGTCCGCAGGGTCCGGCGCCGTGCTCCCAGAAGTTATCACACTTCCCGTCCTCATCTCTGTAAAAACGGGTAATTTTCTCCGCCGGTACCCCGATCTCCTTTGTCCAGATATCGAAGGCTTCCTCATCCTCAAAATAGATGGATG
>JAJQID010000133.1 GCA_021199405.1 Lachnospiraceae bacterium | reverse complement strand
GAGGATACCTGGCTGCATATCGCAGCGGTGGATGTGGCCGGCAATATCGGGGAAACCGTAAATGTCCGGATCCCGGCGCGGGATTCCGGAAAGGAAAATCCGGACCCTGACCCGGATTCCGGGGATGATCCCGGTTCTGATCCTGAACCTGGCGAAGATGAGGAAGAGGCGGAAACAGAACTGACTCTGTATGCCTGGATTGATCACAGCAGGGAAGGATATGAAGGAGACTTTAAATCCGGAGAGGGCGGTATGCTGCATATTCTGGCGGGCGGCTACGCGCAGAGAATTGAGGTAACGTTCCCGGAGGAATTTACCCTGGTATTTCCGGAACTGAACATGGTTTTTTCATACGATGAGCCGCGGCTGATACAGGAGGAGAGTATGGAGTTTTCCGTGCCGTTATACCTCTCTCCCGGTGTGTATGAGGTGACAGTGACAGCTTACAGAGATGACCGGGAGGCGGAGGCGTATCCGGCTCTTGTGGTTGTGGAGGAGAGTGTGCTGGATGAGCTTCGCACCAGAATCAGAAATAATCTGTGACATATTGTTTTATTTTTATTTGGGCTGGACAGCCTGGCAGGATCGTGAGCACAGGCTGGTCCTGCGGGTCTCTCATCTGCTGGGAGTGGGAGCGGTGCTGCTTCGGGAGCTGCCGCGCTGGTTTGGGATAGCCGATGCAGGAATTCTGTCAGATTTTGACGGAGAGGCAGTGAAAAATGCAGGCATCATCCTGTGGGAAGGGCAGAAAACCGGAGGCGGGAAACTGGCGATATTATGCTTATGTCTGATCTGCGAAGGCTTATACCGGCATTTCAGGTTTTATGGTCTGGCAGACAGTCTGGTGTTTATGAATTGCTGCCTGTATTTTCTTGGAATGACAGATATATTCACCTGTTTTTTTCTGTTCTGGTGGCTGAAAGCCTGCTCAGGACTGCTGCTTTTGTGCCGGGAAGGCTTTCGCCGCCGAGGGCTGAAATGGAGGCTGGAGGAGCCGACGGCTTATATTCCCTATATCCTTTGTGCTTTTACCTTGACAAACGCAGTTCTTAAGGGCTACAATGTGTGGTATTAGGGTCTGAAAACCATAATGGCGAATGCAAAAGGCAATTGCTTTGGTTTAAAACCGGTAGAGAATATCATCAACAATCGCACAGGAGATTAAACATATGAGCAGGGAACTGGCAAAAACCTATGATCCGAAAGGGATTGAAGACAGAATTTACAGTAAGTGGCTGGAGAAAAAATATTTTCATGCTGAGGTAGACCGAAGCAAAAAGCCCTTTACCATTGTGATGCCGCCCCCCAACATTACCGGGCAGCTGCACATGGGACATGCACTGGACAATACCATGCAGGATATCCTGATCCGGTTTAAGCGGATGCAGGGCTATAATGCTCTCTGGCAGCCGGGAACGGATCATGCCTCCATCGCCACGGAGGTAAAGATCATTGAGAAGATGAAGGAGGAGGGTATCTCCAAGGAGGATATCGGCAGAGAGAAATTTCTGGAGAGAGCCTGGGCCTGGAAGGGGGAATACGGCGGCAGAATCACCAGTCAGTTAAAGAAGCTGGGTTCCTCCTGCGACTGGGACAGAGAGCGCTTTACCATGGATGAGGGCTGCAGTAAGGCCGTCACCGAGGTGTTCTGCAAGATGCATGAGAAAGGCTGGATCTATAAGGGCAGCCGCATCATCAACTGGTGTCCGGTGTGCAATACCTCCATTTCTGATGCGGAGGTGGAGTATCAGGAGCAGGCCGGTCATCTGTGGCATATCAAATATCCGCTGATCGATGAGAATGGAGAGCCCAGTAAGACAGAATTTCTGACCTTTGCCACCACCCGGCCGGAGACTATGCTGGGCGATACCGCGGTGGCCGTCAATCCGGAGGATGAGCGGTATACGTATCTGAAAGGCCGCAGTGTGCTGCTTCCTATCGTCAACAGAGTGATTCCTGTGGTGGAGGACAGCTATGTGGACATGGAGTTTGGTACCGGCGTGGTGAAGATTACCCCGGCCCATGATCCCAATGACTTTGAGGTAGGAAAGCGCCACAATCTGCCGGAGATCAATATCATGAATGACGATGCCACCATCAATGAGAATGGGGGCAGATACGCGGGACTTGACCGTTATGAGGCCCGCAGGCAGATTGTGGAGGAGCTGGACAGTCTGGGCCTGCTTGTAAAGGTGGAGGATTACACCCACAATGTGGGTACCCATGACAGATGCAAGACCACTGTGGAGCCGCTGATCAAAAAGCAGTGGTTTGTAAAGATGGACGAGCTGATTAAGCCCGCGGTGGAAGGCGTCAGAAACGGGGATATCCGGCTGGTTCCGGAGCGCATGAATAAGATTTATTACAACTGGACGGATAATATCAGGGACTGGTGTATCAGCAGACAGCTCTGGTGGGGACATCGGATTCCTGCGTATTATTGTGACAACTGTGGGGAATATATTGTCGCAGACAAGGCGCCGGAGTGTGCCTGTCCGCACTGCGGCTGCACCTCCTATACACAGGATCCGGACACGCTGGATACCTGGTTTTCTTCCGCACTGTGGCCGTTTTCCACTCTGGGATGGCCTGAAAAGACGGAGGAGCTGGAGTATTTTTATCCAACGGATGTGCTGGTCACTGGCTATGACATTATTTTCTTCTGGGTTATCCGCATGATTTTCTCCGGCTATGAGCAGATGAAGGAGAAGCCTTTTAAGACAGTGCTGTTCCACGGACTGATCCGGGACAGCCAGGGGCGCAAGATGAGTAAATCCCTGGGCAACGGCATCGATCCGCTGGAGGTCATTGACAAATACGGTGCGGACGCTCTGCGGCTGACGCTGATTACCGGCAACGCCCCCGGAAATGATATGCGCTTTTATTATGAGAGAGTGGAGAACAGCCGTAATTTTGCCAATAAGGTATGGAATGCTTCCCGCTTCATCATGATGAATATGGAAGGAAAGGAGCTGACGGTTCCGTCTGTGGAGGAACTGGAGCCCGCTGATAAGTGGATCCTTTCCAGGCTGAATGATCTCATCAGAGAGGTCACTGACAATATGGAAAATTATGAGCTCGGCATCGCTGTGCAGAAGGTCTATGATTTCATCTGGGATGAATTCTGCGACTGGTACATTGAGATGGTCAAGCCCCGTCTGTATGCCACGGAGGATCAGGTGAGCCAGAATGCGGCGCTGTATACCTTAAAGACAGTTCTGATCGATGCTTTGAAGCTTCTGCATCCGTATATGCCCTTTGTGACGGAGGAAATTTTCTGCACCCTGCAGTCGGAGGAGGAGTCCATCATGATTTCCAGCTGGCCGGTATATCAGGAGAGCAGATGCTTTCCGAAGGAGGAAGCGGCCACGGAGAGAATCAAGGAAGCAGTGCGCGGTATCCGGGCGGCCCGCACGGAAATGAACGTGGCGCCTTCCCGCAGGGCACTTGTCTATGTGGTCAGTGAGAAGGAGGAGGTGCGCCGGACCTTTGAGGACGGCAAGCTGTTTTTTGCCTCTCTGGCTTACGCTTCTCAGGTGATGGTGCAGGCCGACAGAACGGGGATACCCGAGGATGCGGTGTCTGTGGTGCTGGCGGATGCGGTGGTCTACATTCCATTCGCGGAGCTGGTGGATATACGTCAGGAGATTGAACGTCTGCAAAAGGAGGAAAAGCGTCTGGAGGGCGAGCTGAAGAGAGTGGAGGGAATGCTGAATAACGAGAAATTCATCTCCAGGGCGCCTGCAGCCAAGATTCAGGAGGAGAGGGATAAGCAGACCAGATACGCTCAGATGATGGAGCAGGTGAAGGCCCGTCTGAACCAACTTGCCAGATAAACCAGTACAAATAAAAGATGGATAAATTGCAGAATCATTATGAGAATACGGTGGAGAGACTCTGCCGTATTCCGGGTTTTACCAGAAAGCACAGTGTGGAGGAGACCCGCGCCTTTCTTGCGTATATGGGGAACCCGGAAAAAAATATGAGAATCGTCCATGTGGCCGGCACCAACGGCAAGGGCTCGGTCTGTGCCTATCTGGCGGGAATTCTTACAAGGGCCGGTTATCGTGTGGGACTTTTTACTTCCCCTCATCTGGTGGATATCAGAGAACGTTTTCAGATCGACGGGGAACCCATCAGTAAGGAAAGCTTTCTGGACGCGGTAGACCATGTGGAAGCCATGCTGGGGGAAAGCAAAACGGATGCGCCCACCTTCTTTGAGATGATGTTTTATATCGGAATGTATGTGTTTTCCAGGGCACAGGTGGATATTTTGATATTGGAAACGGGTATGGGCGGACGGCTGGATGCCACCAATGCGGTGTCTGTGAAAGATCTGACGCTGATTACAAAGATCGGGCTGGATCACACAAAATATCTGGGCAGTACACTGGAGGAGATTGCCGGAGAAAAAGCCGGTATCATTATGTCCGGCGTTCCGGTCATTGTGGAGGCCGGAAATGATGAGGTGGCGGATATTTTCTGCCGGAAAGCACAGGAAAAAGGGAGTTGTTGCCGCATTTTGTCAAAGAAGGACTACGGAGAAATCTTAATTCGCAAAAAATCCATTGATTTTTCCTTTTATTCCCATTATTATGGAACTATCCGGCCCGGACTTTCCACTTTGGCTCTGTATCAGGTGGATAATACGGCGCTTGCGCTTGCGGCGGCAGAGTCTCTTGTGGAGAGAGGAATTGTCGATTCTGAGCGGGTGACGCGCGAGGTGCTGCTGGCAGGTTTAAGTGAGACCTGCTGGGCAGGGCGAATGGAGGAAATTCTGCCGGGATTTTTTGTGGACGGAGCTCACAATGTGGATGGAGTGCAGGCTTTGATCAGAAGTGTGGCCGCTGACGGGTGTACGGGGCAGCGCAGCCTGATTTTTTCTGCGTCTGCGGACAAGGATTATCCACAGATGCTGAAGCTTTTGTCGGACAGCGGACTGTTTTCCAGGATTATTCTGACTCCCATGCAGAGTAAGCGGGGAGCCGGGAAGGAGGAGCTTCTGGGCGCTGCCGGTCGGGCCGGGTGTGATGCATATATAGAAACAGGAGACAGTCTGTCTGAGGTCCTGGAGCAGGTGACAAAAAAGATACCGGAAGGGAACAGGGTTTATCTGGCTGGTTCCCTGTATTTTGTGGGAGAGGCGAAGGAATATCTCTCCAAAAGAGGATGATCATGATTCAATATGAAGAGGAGCTCAAAAAGTTTTATCCCAGTACAGAGATCGGGGATGTGGAAGAGATGATATATCAGCAGGATATGACGGATGCGGTGGATATTCTGCTGGAAACGCTGAAAAATGACAGGACAGGGAAGTAGGAGAGACGTGGATGAAATGCTATCGCTGCGGCGCTGAGCTGACGACGCACAATTTCTGTCCTTCCTGTAGAAGCGATGTAGGACAGTACAAACAGATCATGTACGCGGCAAATCGTATGTATAATTCCGGCCTGGAGAAGGCTCAGCAGCGTGATCTGACAGGAGCAGTGAGAGATCTGCATCAGTGCCTGAAATTAAATAAAGAGCATGTGGATGCCCGGAACCTCCTTGGGCTTATATATTTTGAGATGGGAGAGGTGGCCCGGGCCCTTGGGGAGTGGACAATCTCTACCAATCTGCAGCAGGAGGACAATGTGGCGGACAGTTATATAAAGCAGCTGCAGTCCTCCCAGAATGATCTGAACAACTTAAATCTGGCGATCCGCAAATACAATCTGGCCCTGTCCTACTGCGAAGAGGGGAGCGATGATCTGGCAATCATCCAGCTGAAGAGGGTGCTGTCGCTGAATCCCAGATTTCTGAAGGCCAGCGTCCTGCTTTCACTGGTTTACATGCAGCGCAATGAATATGACCGGGCTTCTCAGCTGTTAAAAAAGGTGCTGAAGGCGGATTGCGGGAATACTGCCGCGCGGCGATATCTGGACGAGATTAACGGCACATTGCAAAAAGGCAGTGCAAAAAAGAGCAAAAAGGATGAAATTGTCCGCTATGAGCGGGATAATGAACTGATCATCCAGCCGGCCAACGTGAAGGAGCCGAAACAGGGAAGCGGTCTTTTTACAGGTCTGGTGATCGGACTTGTACTCGGCGCAGCGTTTTTGTTTTTCCTTGTCATGCCGTCCAGGCTGCAGAGCGCCAGAGAGGAATATGAGGAAACCCTTCGCACAAACAGTGAAACCATGGACGCTCAGAATGTGACCATCTCCGAGCTGGAAAGCTCGTTGAGCACGCTGCAGGCGGATTATGACGAGCTGAACGCCCAGTATCAGGAGTTCTTCGGTGATTCTGATGAGGACAGTCTGGGGGAGGCGCTTCTTGCCGCGGTGGAGGCGTATCTGACAGATCCCACTGATTATGAGACCTTTCACGGCTATTTTTCCCAGTGTCTGGAACAGGAGGAATTTTTTACGGAAAATGAATTCAGTCTGGCGGGGCTGTACCAGTCAATGAAGAGTCTGGTGGCGGAAGGAGCCGGTGATTATTTTTATAACCTCGGCTACACAGCTTATAATTCCACGGACTATGAGACGGGCTATACGAACCTGAAGGCCGCGCTTGCCTATGACGATACCAACGCAGACGCCTGGTATTATTTCGGGCGCTGCTGTACGGGACTGGACAATACGGAGGAAGCGAAGGAAGCCTATGAGAAGGTGATCGAGCTGGTGCCCGGCACCAAGAGGGCTACCTGGGCGCAGAGTTATCTGGACGCCATGGAGTAGAGAATCAGGAAGCTTTTCAGATAAAGCAAAAGAGAAACGACACGAAAGAGAGCATTTCAAAAAGAGTGTTCCCTCGTGTCGTTTTTTATTTTACAGGGAATTCCGATTTTTATTTATCAGGAGGTAAATCATGGATGAACAGGAAAAGTATTTGTGGATTCGTCTGCCAAAAGAGATAGACCATTATCATGTGGAGAGTCTTGGCAGAAAGGTGGACAGAGAGCTTTTGCAAAAACCGGTGGAGTGTCTGGTATTTGACTTTAAGGACACCGAGTTTATGGACAGCTCCGGGGTGGGTCTGGTGATGGGGCGTTACCGCACAATCCGGACCTTTGGCGGCAGGGTCTGTCTGGCCAACGAGAGCCGCAGGATACGGCAGATGTTTCAGGCCAGCGGTATATATGAATTTGCCGCTGCGCTTGTGGACACAGAGAATGAGGAGGAAAAATAAATGCGGGACCTTTTGGAAAAAGAAGAGAAGGCTGTCGATGAAAGACAGGAAGCTGTGGGAAAAGGAAAAGAGGAAAAGACTGTTGATGAATCACAGAAGGTATCAGAGAAAGAGGGGATGCTTGTCAATGAGATGCGGCTGTGTTTTCTGTCAAGGGGAGAAAATGAGAGTCTGGCCAGGCTGGCGGTGGCGGGGCTGATTGCTCCTTATGACCCCACAATGGACGTGCTGGATGACATCAGAACCGCAGTGTCGGAGGCAGTGACCAACGCC
>JAJQID010000064.1 GCA_021199405.1 Lachnospiraceae bacterium | reverse complement strand
GTCCATCCCTCTGGAAAACATAAACGCTCCTGCGATTCTGAAAGTTTCCGTCACAGTAAATGCCCACACAAACAGATGGAACCTGTATGTAATGGAAAATCTGGCAGACACAACATTCCCGGAATGCCCTGTTCCCCTCCTCCGTGCAGATTCTCCCAGGCTGCAGCAGCTGATTGCCACCGGCGGCAAAGCCGTCGTCACCGCGGAGGGTCTTGCGGATACCATCGAAGGCAGCTTCGAGCCCGTCTTCTGGTCTCCTGCCTTTTTCCCGTCCAAAAAAACCTGCGGCATGATCATCGATCACACCCATCCGGTGTTCCGCTCCTTCCCCACGGAGCACTACACGGACTTTCAGTGGCATGAACCGGTCATTCACTCCAAAAATATGGACATCAGCGTCTTCCCGGAAGGTTTTACTCCCATCGTGGAGCCCGTGCCCAACTTTTATGACAATACCCGCCGCTCGCCCCTCTTCGAGGCCAGAGTGGGCAATGCCGATATTCTCTTCTGCGGCTTTGATCTGACAGGAAAAGATCCTGCCTCCCGGCAGTTGAAAAAGAGTATTATGGAATATGTGGCCTCCGGGGACTTCCGGCCTGCACAGCACCTTCCTGTTTCCGCCTTTACCCTCTGCCCCACCTGAGCAATAGCTCTAAGCTGACAGCCAGATCAGACTTTCACAAGACTACAAAAACAGCTCCAGCACAAACACCACCGCGCAGCAGAGCACCGACACCTGAAACAGACTGGCTCCGAACCAGGACGCCGCAATCCCCAGAATAAGCGCAGCCATCCCTGCCACAGGAGACTGCGTCGCTTCCGTGATGGCGGGAAAGGTCATAACCGCCAGCGTCACATATGGTACATAGTATAAAAACGACAGAATAAACTGATTTTTGATAGGTCTGCGGATCAGCGTCATCGGCAGAACCCGGATGACGTAGCTGACCAGTCCCATAATGAAAATATAAACGTAAATATTTCTCATATCTCAGATATCACTTCCCTCACAGGCTGATTTTTTCACCGGAAACAATACTGCTGCCCCCGCCGAAATCACTACTGTCAGGATAATTGTCCGAGTGCCCTCGGAAATCTCAGAAATCAGCGGCAGGCTTGCGGCTGCAAGGCTCGCTGCAAAGCTGACAATCACACACAGAAGCACCACCCGATCTCTTTTGGCCGGCGGGATAATGATGGCGATAAACATGCCAAAGAGCGCCACGCTCAGAGCGCTGACCAGCCGGGCCGACAGCACACTGCCCGCCAGTACGCCGAACATGGTGCCAAAGGACCAGCCCGTCAGCGCCACGGAAAATGCTCCGTACATATAGATTGGCTCTATAAATCCCGGTCTGGCAATCCCCAGCCCAAACAGCTCGTCCGTGATGCCATAGCTGATCAACAGTCTGTGACAAAATTTCATATCCGGAGAAACCCGCTGGCTCAAAGCACAGCTCATCAACAGATACCTGGCGTTGGCCACCAGCGTCATCAGGGCAATTTCCAGATATGTTCCGGCGGCAGCCATCACCGTCAGCCCGGCGTATTCCCCCGCCGAAGCGTTATTCAAAAAACTCAGCAGAAATCCCTGAAAAGCGTTCAGCCCCACCGATTTTGCCGCGATTCCAATGGAAAATCCCACCGCGATATATCCAAGGCAAACGGGCATGCCGTCACGCACGCCCGCGCCAAATAACTGTTTATTGCTCATTTTATCTAACCATCCTGCGACTCAGGATCCTCAGGAAGCCTCTGCCTGAAAGCTATGCTGCTTCCATTCTTCTTACATCTGTACCTTATGGAAAATCTTTTTTCCCTTCTTCACCACAATGCCGTCCTGCAGCTTTTCAGCGGTAATCAGGGTATCAATATTCGTCACCTTCTCACCGTCCACGCTGACGCCGCCCTGGGTGATCAGCCTTCTGGCCTCGGATTTGCTGGAAGCAAGCCCGCAGACCACCATCATCTCCATAATATTGATGCCCTTCTCCCCGACCTGCTCCGCGGTCAGTGTGGTGGAAGGCATATTGGCGTCATCCGCCTTTCCGGAAAACAGATTTCTGGCAGTCTCCTTTGCCTTGTCCGCCTCCTCTTTTCCGTGTACCAGACTGGTCAGCTCGTAGGCAAGGATCTCTTTCTTTTCATTGATACGGAAGTCAGGCCAATGCTCCATCTCCTCAATCTGCTCCAGACTTAAGAAAGTCAGCATTCTGATACATTTCATGACATCCGCGTCGTCAACGTTTCTCCAGTACTGATAAAATTCAAAGGGAGAGGTCTTATTGGGATCCAGCCACACGGCGCCCTTCTGGGTCTTGCCCATTTTCTTGCCTTCGCTGTTCAGCAGCAAAGTAATGGTCATGGCATAAGCGTCCTCACCCTCCTTCTTGCGAATCAGCTCTGTACCGGCCAGCATGTTGGACCACTGGTCGTCGCCGCCGAATTGCATATTGCAGCCGTAATTATTGTGCAGGTGCCAGAAATCGTACGCCTGCATGATCATGTAATTAAACTCCAGGAAGCTTAACCCCTTCTCCATGCGCTGCCTGTAGCATTCCGCCCGCAGCATATTGTTGACGGAGAAGCAGGCGCCTACGTCTCTCAGCAGGTCAATATAATTTAAATTCAACAGCCAGTCCGCGTTGTTGACCATAATGGCCTTATCCTCGCCAAACTCAATGAAACGTTCCATCTGTGTTTTAAAACAATCGCAGTTGTGCTGAATAATCTCCGGCGTCATCATGGAGCGCATATCGCTGCGCCCGGATGGATCGCCGATATACCCCGTGCCTCCGCCGATCAGCACCACCGGCTTATTGCCCGCCATCTGCAGTCTCTTCATCAGGCAAAGAGCCATGAAATGACCCACATGCAGAGAGTCCGCGGTGGGATCGAAGCCGATATAAAATCTCGCTCCGCCGTTGTTGATCAGATCTCTGATTTCCTCCTCATCCGTTACCTGCGCGATCAGGCCTCTGGCCTGCAGCTCCTCATAAATTCCCATTTTTTACTCCTTATCTTATAAATCTTTTTGGTTTCAATCATTTTTTCACGAAAAAACATAAGATCAACAACATTTTACGGCCTGCTTCAAATGCGGCAGGTGGTTATATTGCTCCCTGAAATCAATATCGCAGTCCTTTGTGGCTGCAATAGCGGTTCTCGGATGCTGATTGGTCAGTCCCGTCAGAAAGTAGGACGTATTATAGCCCCATTTCACCCCGCTGTCCTTCAACGGAATCATCTCATTCTCCACCACATCCAGCGCCGGCTCAATATGATATTTCTCTCCGTTGAAGTACCCCAGCAGCGCTTCCAGATGGCAGTTGCCCGCGCCTCTACCCATGCCGTAAGCCGACCCGTCCAGCATTCTGGCTCCGGCGTTCAGCGCCTCAATGGTATTGGCAAAGGCGCACTGCTGATTATTGTGAGCGTGAATTCCCACCATCTTGCCTGCCGGAATCAGCTGCTCTCCAAACAAATGCACCAGCTCCCGCACCTGCTCCGGATACAGGGAACCGTAGCTGTCCACCACGTATGCGCCTATGATCGGAGACTGAGCCATCATATGGATTGCCTCCTTCAGCTGCGGAACCGTATAGTTGGAAACCGCCATCAGATTGCAGGTCACCTGATAACCCTGCCTGTACGCATACTCCACCATCTCCATGGCTTCCTTCATGGTATCAATATAAGTCGCTACCCGGATCAGATCCACCGGGCTCTCCGCCCTGGGATGAATATCATTCCGGTAATCGCAGCGTCCCACATCCGCCATGATGGAGATTTGGGGTGCTTTTGCCCCCACATCAAAATCCCCGACAGCGGCCCGGATATCCTCATCCGAGGTAAACTTCCATTTTCCATATTTCTCAGGGCTGAACTGCTTTTTGTCCGCCCGGTAGCCAAACTCCATATAATCCACCCCGGCGACCGCGTTCGCACGGTAAAGCTCCCGTACAAAATCATCCTCGAAATGATGGTCATTGACCAGCCCGCCGTCCCGCAGCGTAGCGTCCAGAATCAGCACATCCTGTAGGTTATCCATTGTAATTTCCTCCATAAATATTTCCCCTAAAAATATAAAAATCCCCTGCCCCAATCAGGACAGAGGACGAATCATCGCGGTACCACCTCTTGTTTGGACACCCCTCGCGAAGCATCCCTCATGGTGTGCCATCACACACCGTGCGCTGTATTGGGCGCCCCCATCTTATCCTACTTTGCAAAAAACATATCGCTCATTTTCTGCGGTTCAGACAGCAGCTTGGGAATGTATTCCATCAAATTCATTTGAAGCCTCGCACCACCCGGCTCCTCTCTGATAAACTACCAATGATGTACTTGTTTCCGTCATCGCCTTGTCGTATTCTCAATATCGTTAAGGTAACACAAAAAAAATGGAATGTCAACAGGAAAATCAAAAGCGAAAAATCAGTGCAATTACCTCCTTTAATTGCGCAATTGTGTAAGCTGCCATAATAATCTTACCTTACTCTCAAAATATTTCACGGTTACAGTAAAAATATATCATATCAAAAGTTTGGTCGCAACACAATTCTTCGGTATTTCTCTGAACAGGATTGTATTAAAAATGAATGGAATCAAACAGAAATATTGAAAACTTTGCAGAGTGAATCAGCTGTCACCCATGCACCATACACGATAGACGATTTTTGAAAATTATGATAGAATGAGCAAAAAGAAAGAAACATTTTGCAGTGAAAGGAAGGATTATGTTCGTTATCATAGGAACTCAGATAAAAAAAGAAGACATGGGCTGTCTGACTGAACCGCGAATCTGTCCCAGATGCCGAAGACTGGTTCACTACCAGAATATCCGGGAGCAAAGATGGTTCACGGCATTCTGGGTGCCCCTTTTCCCGGTTCAGAGCGACCAGTATTTCCAGTGTCCGTCCTGCGGACTCACATTTCAGGCGGACAGCTTTCAACCGGCGCTCACCGACCAGAACGCTGACTCCAATGCTCCTTCCATGCTCGAAAAAGGAGCCCGGCAGGCCGGACGTTTATATGGGCGTTTCAAAAAATATCTCAATGATACGGATTGAAATATTGCTCCGCCCGGCTTTGAAATCAATCCGCCGCTTTTACTTTCCGCCCCAGCTCCTGCAGCATTGCCCGGTCGCTTCTTATGGTGGCGCAGGCCGCCGTTGTCAGCATATTTCCGGTAATGGTGGCGTTCGCTCCTGCGCAGAAGGCTCTTTCTCCATCATTGGTCAGCAGCGCCCGCCCGGCTGCCAGCCGGATGTCCGCCTGCGGATTGATATAGCGGAAAAGAGCAATCGTCCTGAGTATATCATCCTCTGTTAAAGGTGACATATTTTCAAGAGGTGTCCCCTCAATGGGCATCAGAGCGTTAATCGGAATGGAATCAACCCCGATCTCCGCCAGACTTACCGCCATATCCAGCCTGTCCTCCCAGGTTTCTCCCATACCAATGATGCCGCCGGAACAGGCATACATTCCCTCAGCCTTGACCTTTTTTAAGGTCTCGAGCTTCATTTCATAAGTGTGAGTCGTACAAATGTTGGGGAAATTGCGCCGGGAAGTCTCAATATTATGATGATAGCTGCTCACCCCGGCCTGATGCAGGCGATGCAGCTGCTCCTCGCTGAGAAAGCCCATGGATGCGCACAGATCAATATTACACTCCCGCCTCATAGTTTCGTATGCACGGATGGCCTTTTCAAATTCCTCTCCCGTCAGCGCCTTTCCCGCGGTCACAATGGAGAATCGATCCACCCCTTCTCTCTCATTCATCCTGCATGCCGCAAGAATCTGTTCTTCCGGCAGGAAATCATAGGTTTCACAGCTGGTATGATAGTGCGCCGACTGTGCGCAATATTTACAGTCCTCCGGGCATCTGCCGCTCCTGCCATTGATGATGGAGCACAAATCCACCTTATTTCCCACAAAGGCTTCCCGGATGCGGTCCGCGCCTTCGCATAATTCCTCCAGATCACAGGTAAGAAAAAACGATAAATCGTCCTCCCTGGTGATTCTTCGTCCGTCTATGATTTCCTGAGCAAGTTCAGATGCATTCATGGAATTCTCCTTTTACAGTACGTTCGCCTTGGCCAGCCGCCTGCGCACCTGTGGTCCCACCAGAATGCCGACCACCATTTTGCAGAGATCCACAAGAATAAAAGGCGTCACACACACCGACAACGCATACCCCAGCGTACACTGCATCAGATACACAAACCAGACAGTTCCCAACGCATAGCAGATCGCTGTCGACAGCACATACGCGATCAAATGCAGTGCATATTTATCCGGCCAGTGATCAATTACATAACCACCCATCAGAGCGATGAAAATAAAGCCCACCAGATACCCGCCGGTGGCTCCCGTCAGCTTCGCCAGCCCACCGGTGTAACCGGAAAAAACAGGAAGCCCCACCGCGCCGATCAGCAGATACAGCAGGAAGCTTAAGGTGCCCTTTCTCATACCCAGCACATACAGGGAAAGGTAAATGACCAGGTTGGTCAGAGAAACCGGAATCGGCCCGATGGGAATGGACATGGGCGCCAGAATGCACAGCAGCGCGGTAATGATGGCAATCTGTGTCATGTCCTTCACAGGAATGCCTGTTTTTGCAGGTGATTGTTCGTTACTCATAATTTTTCCTCCGGTAAAATATGCAAGTCTTTATTCTTTTCTCCGGCAAATGGCCAACACGTCCGTATCTCCAAAGCTGTAAATTCCTTTGTCAACCATTTGCCAACGGTAAGTTTACAATCAAAACTGCCGATTGTCAACCACCATTTTAATAAATTGGTTGACAATCGGTGCTTTTCACGGCAGCATTCATGTATTTTTATTGTATTTTCTCGAAAAGACGATATACCGTCCCACATCAACAAATTTTTATGTTATACTTCCTTTACTGACATATAACGATTGCAATGCACCAGATAAAACTCAGATGATTGCCAGGACATAATAAGAAAGGTTTCTAAGGTGTATACAATCGGCAAACTTAACACAGAAATTTATAAATGTATAGCAACTGATATTACTCCAGACGAAGTTATCATTACCGATGAACGCATTAACCACATTAATGAACGTCATCCCCAAATTTTTCTAAGCATTTTTCCTTATCTGCGGCAAGCTATAGAAAACTCTGACTTCATTATAGCAGATAAAAAATATGTTAATATGTGCCTTATCCTAAAATCTGTAGAAACTAAAAATCTTCTTTTCGAAGTCGTACTTCACATACATACTTCAATTGACGATCCGATGTTCAAAAGCTCCATTCTTTCCGCATGGACAATCAGCAGGGCAAGATGGAATAACTACATCAAAAACAGAAAAATTCTTTACAGTCGGGAATACCCGTGCTAAAATACCTGTACAATATAAGAGAACCTTGAGGTGGTAAATTTCGTTGCGACCACACGCCGATGGTATGACAGGAGAAATCCGAGAAATGCGGGAGAGGCGACGCCCACCAAGGTTCTCTTTTTGTAATCCATATAGCGCCCTGCCTACATTGTATAATAC
>JAJQID010000068.1 GCA_021199405.1 Lachnospiraceae bacterium | reverse complement strand
AGATTTTCGGGCTAACACCTCCCTCATAATTCTTTCTTAACTAACTGACATTGGCCGTGAGCAGTAACGACAAAAAGGCAATTGATTATTTCTGGAATGAATAAAGGATTTACAAATCGGAAAAGGAATTCTATAATAACGAAAAAAGAGTGCTGCGGGGAAATCCCGGAATCTGACAGTCTGAAAAGAGGAGAAGGATGAACAGAAATATTCAGTTAAAGGTAACCGAAGTAGAAGAGAGCTTTCTCACCATTGTGTGGGAGGACACAGCTGGAAAAGAGAATCAGCAAAGCCCCATTGGAAACGGGGGAATCATCTATCGGGTATATTGGGCGGATCGCTGCAGTCCGCAAATGGAGTATAAGTGTCTCGCGGAGACGACTCAGAGCACCTTTACCCTGCGTAAATCCACTCACATCCCCCATTACCTGTATGTGGAGGCAGTGTCTGGGGGAGAGATCATTGCAAAAAGCGATATTATAAAAACACCGGTGGGTCGGGTGCTTCATGAGCAGTTAGAGAAGCTGAACAGAGGTCTGATCGCCGTGAAGGTGAAGGAGGGCGTGTTCCTATCCTGGCGGCTGATGCTGGATGAGGTCACAGGCTACACGAAGACCGGCATGAGCGGCACGGATTTTATTGTTTACAAAAATGGAGAAAAGCTGGCGCAGGTTACAGACAGTACCAATTATCTGGACGTGAACGGTACAGCCGAGGATGAGTATTCGGTGGGGGCGGTCCCTGGGGAGCAGGGTGCTCCATGCGCTTCGGTGAGACCCTGGGATCACGATGCTCCCTACACGGAAATCCCTCTGCAAAGACCGGAGGGGGGTGTCACTCCGGCGGGGCAGGTTTTTACCTACAGCACTAACGACATGAGCGTAGGAGATGTGGATGGGGATGGAGAGTATGAGTTTTTTGTCAAGTGGGATCCCTCCAATTCTCATGATGTTTCCCACAGGGGCTATACTGGTCACTGTCTGATTGACTGTTATAAACTGGACGGCAGGCTTCTGTGGCGTCTGGATATGGGCGATAATATCCGGGCTGGCGCTCATTATACCCAGTTTATCGTCTATGATTTTGACGGGGACGGGAAGGCGGAGATGTCTGTGAAGACTGCGCCAGGCACCTGCATGACGATATTCCATGAGGACGGCAGCGTAAAGAGCAGTCGATATATCACTCTGCCAACCGAAGATGCGGCAAAGGGAGTGACCAATGAGGATAATTATGTGTGCAGTGCCGGAGACTATTACGAGCATCTGGCCAATGTTTTCACGCACTGGCAGGAGCATCCCCAGGTGAAGGAAGGGCAGTGGCCGTCCACAGTGGAGGAGTGCATTGGCCTGACTCCGAAGTATACTTATCCGCTGAGCAGGGAGGACGCTCACGAGCTGACAGATTATTTTATGGATGTGTATGCGCCTGGTCTCAGCGATAAGAATAAGCTGCGGGAGTTTGAGGGCTTTATCTATGAGGGACCGGAATACCTGACTATGTTTGGCGGCGACGGGGAGGAGCTTGAGACCATTCCCTTCCCTCATCCCAGGGAGGATGACGGCCTGATGTGGGGGGATTATGCTTTCCAGAGAATTGAGCCCTGCAATCGGGTGGACCGGTTTCTGTCGGGAGTGGCCTATCTGGACGGCGAGCGGCCGTACCTGATCATTTGCCGGGGATATTACACCAGAACTACCATAGTGGCTTATGACTTCTTTGAGAGAAAGCATCGGGTGAAGTTTGACATCGACAGCGGATTTATTCCCATGGATAATCCTTTCCATTTCTGGACCAATCACAAGGATGGGACGGACCCGGTTTACGGCTGCATCGCCGGGCAGGGGGATCATTCCCTGGCCACAGCGGATGTGGACGGGGACGGCTGCCAGGAGATTATTTACGGCGCAGCGGTCATCGACCATGACGGAAGCGTGCTTTATTCCGCGAAGGATTATCTGCCGGACGGAAGGTTTGTGAAGCTGGGTCACGGGGATTCCATGCATGTAGCGGTGATTGATCCGGATCGCCCGGGCTATCAGATTTTCAACGTATTTGAAGAGGGAAAGGACGCTCCCTTCGGTTGGGCGCTTCGGGACGCGGAGACTGGAAAGGCCTTTTTCGGAGAGTACGCGGAAAAGGATCTGGGCCGCTGCATGGTGGGAGATATCAGTCCCGATGTGAGAGGCCTGTCTGTCTGGGTGGATGATGTGTATGACTGCAAAGGGAATAAGCTGCCGGACAAGCCCCTGAGCACCAACGCCAACATCCGTTGGGCGGCGGACCTGACCACTCAGGTGATCGACGAGGCTGATTATCTGAATGGGGAGCATGTGGGAGTGGTCAACGACAACACCCACGGCGTCATGCTGCGGCCGCAGGGAACCCTGACTAACAACGGAACCAAGGGAAATCCCGGCCTGATCGCGGATATCTTTGGTGATTTCCGGGAGGAAATTCTGCTGCGTACCGAGGACAGCAGCGCTATTCGCATTTATACCAGCACGGAGGTGACACAGCACAAGCTTTTCACTCTGATGCACGACACCATGTACCGCACCGGCATTGCCTGGCAGAATAACTGCTATAACCAGCCCTGCTATACGAAGTTTTATTACGCCAGTGATATGGATTTCTCACAGGTGCTGCCGTGGCTGTAGGAGAGATTTTTCTGTCTGATACCCCGGCCAGAAGGCCGGGGCTTTAGAATTTGTTTAGAGTTTTTAGAAATAATTATTAGCACTCAAGGTTGACGAGTGCTAATAATTGTGCTATAACATATACATCAGACAAAACAACACACTGAGAACAAAATCTGTTCCCGGTTTTCATGAAAGGAGAAGATGTATTATGTTAATGCCCAGTATTTTTGCAGATGATTTTATGGATGATTTCTTTGGAGCTCCCGCAAGGGACAATCACAGGAGAGAGGAAAGGCTCGGCTCTCTGATGCAGACTGACGTTCAGGAGAATGAGACAGGTTACACCGTTACCATGAATATTCCCGGAGTCAAGAAGGAAAATGTGAAGGCGGAGCTGAAGGACGGCTATCTGATGGTTACTGCTTCCACTGGCGCCTCCGATGAGGAGAAGAACGGCAGGTATCTTCGCCGCGAGCGTTATCAGGGAAGCTGCAGCAGAAGCTTTTATGTAGGTAAGGATATCACTCAGGAGGATATCAAGGCCAAATTTGAGGACGGCACTCTGAAGCTGTCCATCCCGAAGAAGGAAGCCATTCCTGAAAAGAAGGAAAACAACTATATTGAAATCCTGTAAATGGTAACGTCCTGTAATTGACAGTGCTCAGAAAAACAGGCAGGAAAAGCCCCTCCGGCTATGAAAGGAGGGGCTTTTTTTGATGTGAGAATATTTTGTTTTATTTTACAGATAATAGCATTGCAGGCGCCGCGTTCGGCGCGAAAGTAAACGTCATAAGATTTTTACTGTAAATACCGGGATATAGAAGGAGGAGCATCATGAAAGATACAGGAATCATCCGCGCCATCGATGGGCTGGGCAGAATCGTGATTCCCAAGGAGATTAGAAAAACCTATCGGATTAAGGAAAACGATTCCATGGAAATTTATACCAATCAGGAGGGGGAAATTATTCTGAAAAAATATTCTCCCATCGGGGAGCTGTCCGCGTTTGCGAAGGAATATGCGGAGAGTCTGGCGCAGGTCAGCGGCCATGTGGCGGCCATCACGGACCGGGACAGTGTGGTGGCAGTGTCCGGCGGCCTGAAAAGCATGCGGGGAAAGGCCATCAGCGATGCCCTGGAGGAGCGCATGAACCGGCGGGAGAGTGTGGTTGCGGCCAAGGGTGAGGAGGCATACGTGCCTATTCTGGAGGAGATGCCAAGGGAGGCCGAGAGCGTGGCTGTGAATCCCATTCTTTCTGCAGGAGATGTGGTGGGCAGTGTGTGCCTGATCGGAACGAAGGTGGGAGAGAAGCTCGGCGAGGTGGAGCAGAAGCTGATTCAGGCGGCTGCGGGATTTTTGGGAAAGCAGATGGAGGTGTGAGGCGGAAATTCACAGCTGCCACAAGAAAGATGTTGCATTCAGTCTGAAATAAGTATAAAATTGAACCAGCGTTTTGGAACCCGAAATGGAATAATTATCAAAGCCTGCTGTTTTCACGGCCGTCAATCGCGGCTGGCCGTGAACAGCGGCTTATAGCGTCTCATTCCGGGTTTTTCTTTGGAGGAAGATTCAGGTGAAAATTATTGTTGCGGGCGACGGTAAGCTGGGCTCCAGCGTGACCCGTCAGCTGTCTCTTGAGGGAAATGATCTGACAGTAATCGACTTAAAGGAGTCTGTGCTGGAGAGCAGCGAGGGGCGCTATGATGTGATGTCCATTCAGGGCAACTGCGCCGCCATGGATGTACTGAACCAGGCGGGGGCGAAGACGGCGGATCTGCTGATCGCGGTGACCAACAGCGACGAGGTCAATCTGCTGAGCTGTCTTACGGCCTTCGGCATGAATCCTCATATACATACCATTGCCAGGATCAGGAATCCGGAGTATCAGGAGCAGATTTACAGGATGCGGGATATTTTTGCTCTGTCTATGACTGTGGATCCGGACAGGCAGACTGCGGTGGAGATGGAGCGTCTTTTAAAATATCCGGGCTTTCTGCAGCGGGAGCCCTTTGCCCATGGCAGGGTGGAGCTGGTGGAATTAAAAATCGAGAAGGGCAGCAGGCTCTGTGATGTGGTCATGAAGGATCTGCACCGCACCGTCAACTGCAACGTACTGATCTGCACCGTGGTTCGAAATGGCTCCGCCCTTTCCCCTGACGGCAATTTTGTGCTGAAGGAAGGGGACAGGGTCTTTATCACTGCAGCCATCAATGAGCTGAGCACACTGCTGAAAAATTTAAATATTATCACCCATAAGGTCCGGGCTGTGCTGATCTGCGGCGGCAGCAGATTTGCGGTTTATCTGACGAAGCTTTTGCAGAGGAGCGGTATCGAGGTCAAGATTATTGAGAAGGATCATGACAGGTGTGAGTATCTGGCGGAAATCCTGCCCAAAGCGGAGATTATCTGCGGCGACGCCAGCAAGGATTTTCTGCTGGAGGGCGAGGATATCTCCCGGTATGACGCGGTGATCAGCGCCACTGGCCTGGATGAGCTGAATATGATTATTTCCATGTACGCTCTGCACTGCGGCGTGCCTCAGGTGCTGACCAAGCTGGGGCGGGGCATGGAGGTCAACGGCAGCATTATCAGCAGCATGAATCTGGGCAGTACCATTGTGCCCAAGGATCTGTGCTGCAACAGTATTGTCCAGTATGTGCGCGCCATGAAAAATCAGACCGGCGCGGCGCTGGCGGTTTACTCCATTGCCGGAGGACAGGCGGAGGCGGTGGAATTCCGCATCGACGATACCTGTCTGCACTGCGGCGAACCGTTAAAGAAGATTAAAACCCGCAAAAATGTGCTGGTGGCCTGTCTGTCCCGGGGCTCTTACACGGAGATTCCCAACGGCGATACTTATTTTCAGGTGGGAGACACTGTGGTCATTGTGGTCAGCGGCGGCGGTGTGATTTCTAATTTCAATGAAATATTTGTATGAGGATTTGCCATGAATTATAAAATGATGGGAAAGTTTGTGGGGCAAATCCTTTTGCTGGAGGCCGTGTTTATGATACCGGCCCTGCTGATCGGCGTTTATTTCGGGGAGAGAAAAGCGGTGATCTGTTTTGCTCTGACCATCCTTCTGACAGCAGCGGTCGGTCTGCTGCTCGGGCTGTTCGGCAGAGGCAGCAGAAGCGTGTTTCGGGCGAAGGAGGGGCTGGCCTGTGTGGGTATGTGCTGGATCGTCATGAGTCTTCTGGGATGTCTGCCCTTTTATCTGTCAGGGGAAATCCCTGAATATATCGACGCTTTTTTCGAGATTGTGTCCGGCTTCACTACCACTGGGGCTTCCATTCTCTCAGAGGTGGAAAGCCTTTCCAACAGTATGCTCTACTGGCGCTCCTTCAGTCACTGGATTGGCGGCATGGGTGTGCTGGTGTTTCTGCTGGCTTTTATGCCGGGAAGGGAGGAGGGCGGCTTTACCACCCATCTTCTGAAGGCGGAGAGTCCGGGACCCAACGTAGGGAAGCTGGTGCCCAAGATGAAGGATACGGCCTCCATTCTGTATATTATGTATTGTATCCTGACGGTGCTGGATATTATTTTTCTGCTGGCGGGGGGCATGGATCCTCTAAGCGCGGTGTGCATTGCTTTTGGTACGGCGGGCACCGGCGGCTTTGGCGTTCTGTCGGATTCCATTGCGGGCTACAGCCCCTATATTCAGAATGTATGTACCGTGTTCATGCTGCTTTTCGGCGTGAATTTCAGCTGCTATTATCTGCTGACTCTGCGAAAATTCAAGGATGTATGGAAGGATGAGGAGCTGCGCACCTATCTGGGGATTGTGTTCGGCAGCATTGTACTGATCGTCTGGAATCTGCGCGGTTATTATGATACCCTGGCAGAGACTGTGCGCCATGCGGCCTTTCAGGTGGCCAGCATTATCACTACCACCGGCTTTGCCACTACGGACTTTGATCAGTGGCCCAATTTTTCCAGGGCGCTTCTGCTGATGCTGATGCTGGTGGGCGCCTGCGCGGGCAGCACCGGCGGCGGCTTTAAGGTGGGGCGGCTGCTTCTGATCATCAAGTCGGCCAGACGCTCCATTCAGCAGGTGGTCAGTCCCCGCAAGGTACAGGTGGTGCGGTCCAATGGCTACAAGGTCAGTGAGAAGGTGCTTGCCAGTACCAACGCTTATCTGGCGGCATATGTGATGATTATCATCGGCAGCTTCCTGCTGATATCGCTGAATGGTTTTTCTGTCACTACCAGCCTGTCCGCGGTGCTGGCCTGCTTTAATAACATCGGTCCCGGACTGGAGATGGTGGGACCTACCGGCAATTATAGTGAGTTCAGCGTTTTTTCCAAGCTGGTGCTGATTGTGGACATGCTGGCAGGGAGACTGGAAATCTTTCCGATTTTGATTTTATTTTCCAGAAATACATGGAAAAGGCGGGGGTAGACCCGGGCCGCGCTGAGTCATATATCCCCGGAACACTTCATATAATGGTAAAAAGTGTTCTGAGGGGATTATGTGAAGGATTATATCGCGGAGCGGGCAACCAGCATTGCTGTTTATATTATTGAAAATAACGCGACAGTCAGACAAGCCGCGAAGGTGTTTGGGGTCAGTAAAAGTACGGTGCATCAGGATGTGGTTCACAGGCTGGGCGCGGTCAACCCGGGGCTGGCGAAGGACGCCAGGAAGGTGCTGGATTTCAACAAGAGCGAGCGCCATATCCGTGGCGGGCTGGCCACGAAGGAGAAGTATT
This sequence comes from Lachnospiraceae bacterium, assembly GCA_021199405.1. Classification (GTDB taxonomy): domain Bacteria; phylum Bacillota; class Clostridia; order Lachnospirales; family Lachnospiraceae; genus RGIG6307. The sequence continues at coordinate 183 of JAJQID010000068.1, read as the reverse complement.
TAAGGCAGAAGAGGTAAAGAATTGTCGCGAAAGGCAGGGAAGGCTGAAAGATTCAGGAGCCGGTTGAAATGTCTCAGGAAATGAAGGTAATTGCTGAAATACATACGGATTTTCCGACAAAATTCGGCGTGCCCAGGCAGAGCGGTCTGGTGAAGGATCTGAAGGGGCGGATTGTATTTTTGC
>JAJQID010000178.1 GCA_021199405.1 Lachnospiraceae bacterium | reverse complement strand
GAGGTATCTTTTTTAGTCAACTCCCTCTTTACCTTGTATTATACAGGAAGCTTATATAGTCCTCTTTGTAACGCAACGCGGTCTCCAATTCTTTTTTGGGAGTTTTTCGTTCTTTCTTTATAAAGCCATGCAGAAGAACAAATTTATTACCCAGCGGAAGGAAATAAAAAATACGTGAAATATCATTTCCCTGTTGTACTCGCAATTCCATTAATCCCTTATATCTTTCCCCTTGAATATTCTTTACATACGGCATTTTCAGGGCCAATCCATGTTCCTCCAGCAAATCAATCTCCCAGATTGCTTTTGCCCGATGCTTTCCTGATAATGAATTTAAAAATTGCATTACAGGCTCATCGCCATTTTCAGCAGCATACAATTCTATGTTCCAATTCAAATTAATATCCCCTCTTTTTAAGATTATATCATATATGATATAAAACACAAGCCATAATTTCTGTAGCTAATCTATAAACTAAAGCATATATTCACTCCAAATATATGTCGTTTCAGGGATTCGCTGACTGATTACCGTCCTGTGAACAGTTCATCATATTAATATGGTCCAGTATCCTGGCTGCATACGTCTCCGGCGATTCTTCATCAGATACATCAAAAGAATAATCATAATCCAAATATTGATCACTGTATGTATGATAATCCCTTGCTACTGCATCCTCATAGCTTTCCCTTTTCTCAACCATGAAAGGGCGATGATCCCGTTTTTCTCTGGCTATCACCGTTTCCACACCCGGATGAAGACGGACAATAACCCCGTTTTTTCTTAGCCGTTCCAGAATATTTTCATGTGATGTTGCCAACGCGCCTGTCGCAATGACCATACCATCTTTTTCCACCATTTCATCTAATACCCCGGCCTCTGTATGGTAAAAAATTTCTGAATACAAAAAAGGATTAAATATCGGTCCTGTTTCCTCCAATACGCTCTTCATTCTCTCATGTATCAAATCATCCGTATCTGCAAATTTAAATTCTGATATTTTCGAGATTGCCTTACCTATGGTTGATTTTCCTGCCCCTATCGTTCCGATTAATACAATATTCATTTTCTGTCTCCCCTCATAGCTGCTTCAAAACCTCTGCCTCATAAATATCCGCCCTGGAAAGTCAGATAGCAGAATACTATCTCCAGCGCACGAAATGCAGGGCTTTCTTTCCGGAATAAAAATTGCCGACTGTTGAATTGCAACCGCACAGGTGGAAAAATTGTTCTTTTCACCTCTTGCACTCTGAACGGAGTATAACATAAATGTTGATGAAATGTGGTCGATATATCGACCTTTTTGAATTTTTTATTGATTTTGAGTTCATACCGGATACTCACAAATGCAAAATCCCGTTTGAGGCATGGTACATTTTACTGTTGTACTCTTACCTTCAAACAGGATTGTCAATGGTCTAGATATTTTCTTTTAAGTCTTGTAAACCAGGGAAAATTATGCTATTTTTTCTAATACTGACGAACTTTTTTGATGGATAGTTCACCATAAAAGAAGATTCAATACGCCTCAAAACAGCTTTTCGAAAAGGAACTGCATCATGGAAACTCTGACAAACCTCTACGAACAAATCAGGGAAATCTTCCTCGCTATCTGGTATGGAAGCGCCGCGGAAGAAACTGGCACGCATATTTTTATCGCCGTTATGGTATTTGCCGTCTGCGCTCTCGCGATATATCTGGTCATCTCTTTCATCCTCGCACCATGGAAGGAGAAGCTTCACTCCCTGATTACACTGACTGTCACCGCCGTCATCGTGACAGCGCTTTTGTGGGCGATTCTGTATTTCTGATTATCTGCTCCGTCAGTTCTGCATAATACAATTCTCTGCCGTGCCTCGTCAGCCGTTCATTTCCCTGTCCTGATTTCCTTCAGCATATCCAGATCAACTGCAGTCAGATTAAATTGCTGGGAATGAAGCAGTTGTCGGCGTCAATGGGAACCGGCTCCTCACACATACAGATGATACCACCGTTTCCTCTGGTCAGGGCGGTCTTATCGATCACACTGTATTTTTTTACCTCACGCCGATCCGGATTGGCGCTTTTCTTGATTTCCAGAGGATGGATCACGGAGTTTTCCTCAACGAACAGGTCGATCTCCTTTGCATTGGAATCACGAAAATATGTGATATTCACTTTGGATTTTGCATAAGCATAATTTTTTACCAGCTCCATCACCACATAATTTTCATAATAATGGCCGCTTGCTGCGCCGTTTCTTAGCGTGTCCGGCGTCAGCCACATGGAAAGCCAGGCACATAAGCCGGTATCGCAAAAATATAGCTTTGGGGTTTTACTTAACCGCTTCAATTCATTGTTGGAATAAGGGGCAAGCAGATAGATGATATGCAGTCCAACCAGCACATTCAGCCATGACTTAGCCGTGGAAGGAGCAATATCGGCGGACTCCGCGAGGGTCGCATAGTTGACCTGTTGGGCAATCAGAGAGGCGCAGCCCACAAGAAATTTGCGGAATTTTACAGCATCGGTAATTCCTCCGGCTTCTGTCACATCACGCATCAGATAGGTGTCCACATAAGAATTAAAATACTCCTGCCTCAGTTCATCATCCACGCCCTGAATCTGCGGCATACCGCCCTCCCAAATATGATGAAAGACAGCAATCACATCGTTTTTGGGCAGTTTTCTCTGCCTTTCCTGCAGGGTGGCCAGAGAAAAATCCAGCTCCTTTTCAAAGACAAGCCCGGCCTTCTCCCGTGCAGAAAGACTGTACAGCTCCAGAATGCCGATTCTGCCTGCCAGCGTTTCACGGACTTTTTTCATCATTCCATACTGCTGAGAGCCGGTCAGCCAGAACAGTCCCTTTTCCTCGCTTTCGTCGCAGATCACTTTGATTTGCTCAAACAGTTCCGGGGCTTTTTGCACCTCATCAATCAGAATCGGCGGCTTATAGGTCTGAAAAAACAAAGCAGGGTCTGTCTGTGCCAGCTCTCTGGCCATCGCATTATCCATGGTGACATAGGTGCGCTCGCTCCCCTCGGACAGATGCTTCATCATCGTGGTCTTCCCAACCTGACGAGCTCCGGTGACAAGGACGACTTTAAAAAAATCATTCAATTTCAGGAATTTTCTCTCAAGCTCTCTTGTAATATATTTCATAGCGCCTCCTTAAATTTATGAAAATCGGTGATTGGATTTTATTTTATCCTGAAATTAAAATAAAGTCAACAGCCAATGATGTAAGGAAGTGTATGCAACAATTCCATATGATACGGCTCTAAAGTCATTGTTTTCTTTTATTCCGTTCCGCCAGCTGCATCAGCCCTCTATTCCTGCAAAATAAGCCATACCCTGCTCTGTATGACCTGCGCCGCCTCTTCCGCGCTTTTCTCTCCGGCAAAATAAGCCGCCGTTTCCTCACTGATGATAGCCCAGATATCCCGGTCAATCGAAGTGCGGCCCAGGCTGCCGTTATAAATAATATCCCTCAGAATCTCTATTTCATTCTCATTAATCGTCAGCAGCTCCCCTCCGATACGCAGCTCCTCCTTTTCTGCTTCCTCTGCCAGCTCCTCCAGCACCGATTTTCTGACCGGGAAGCCGGGATTGGTAAGACCGGAATATTTCTGGTTGGATTCCCACAGCAGGCTCTCGATAAATTCCCAGGCTCCCTCCTTATGGCTGCTTAAGCTGTAAATGGCGCAGCTTGCGGAACAGGCCTCCAGACCGTAGGTCTGCCCTGAAAGCGTGGGATACCCATAAACAGGATATTCCCTTCCGTAAATATCTACGTGAGTCAGGTAGGTGAAAAAGCTTTTCCCGTACAGAACTGTCTGGTACAATGCGTTCCGTTCCCGCTCTTCAGAAGTCCAGGCCTGCGCATCTGTCCAGTCCGCCTGTGCATATTCCATGCATAATTCCAGCAAATCCGTGAATTCCTCCGTGTCAAAGTAAGCCGCTCCGTTCTCCCAGTCGAGGAACTCCTCCTGTCTGCCATACAGCAGAACCCTCAGCAGATTCTCCGGGTCACCGGCAGCGCCAAAAAGATCCAGCTCCCACTGGTTTTCCTCCATCAGGGCAAGGAATGTCTCCATGTTCCATTCTTCCACCTCCGCTTCATAATCCGGATGAATCAAAATCCCCTCCAGCATAAACTGAGGCACAAGCATATACAGCCCACCGTCTGTTTTATAAGCATCCAGAACATTCCATATAATATCATCGCCGTATTGCGACTGTTCCAGATAGGGCGTCAGGTCCTCCAGATAGCCGTTTTTCACATAGGACTCATAATATTCGGAATAGGTCATGTCTATGATATCCGGCCCATTGCCCGCGGTCATATCCGCGTGCAGCCTGTCCAGATTGTTATCATAGTTTTTTATGGTCACATAATAGTCTTCATTTTGCTGGTTAAATGTGGTAATGGCAGTCCATATCACGCTGGAGGTATCCCCATTTACCCCTCCCACCATTCCATATACAAGCTCCGTCCGCTGCCTGTCAGCCCCGTCTCTTTCCCTTAGCAGATCAAACTTGAGAGCCTCACTGTTTCCTGCCAGTTCATACAGCTGGAGCGTTCCCTCTGCCCCATTGTAATACCCCGCCAGAACGGACTTAAGGCCCAGCTCCACCAGTTCAGTCCTCGCCCGCAGACTTCCGGATTCTTTTTCAAAATACAGAAGCTCCTGATCCGTTGCCAGACACAGAAGATCATCCTCACTGCTTCCGATGCCGTGCACCTGCCCAACCGTCTCCGACGCCTCCCAGGTCCATTTTTCTTCCGCTCCGTTTTCTTTTAACTCATTCAAAGTAATACGATTATCCTTTGCCGTTACACACTCCGTATCCCCTTCTTCATTTTCCTGAAAGAAACAGACCGGTCCGTCAAGTTCATACTGACCGGTCTGCTCCCCCTCTTGGTCAAAGCAGGCCACTGTACTTCCGCTTACAAGATAAATCTTCCCGCTGCTGTCCACGAAAAAGCCGCTTCCCACGGTATGCCAGTCCTCTCCCTCCGGCTTTATGGTCACGACGTCGCTCCATTTCCCGGATGCGGAATATCTCCGGACTTTAATCGTTTCTTCCTCCTGATCATAAAGCTCCGCGTAAAGGATGCCGTTTTGCTCCGCAATATTGACCAGGAAATACTCCCCTTCTGATGAGGGCTGCCATTCTACCGCCTGAACAACCGCTGTCCCATTTCCCACGGTCATTTCATAAATAAAATCATTCCGCACTGCGGTAATGGCCCATGCGCTCTCCTGTGTACAAACAACCTGCTCCGGCCAAAAGCTCCCCAGCTCCTCCGAATAATCCACGCCAAAGACCAGTTCCGAAGCCTCTTCCCCTTCCGTTCCGCAGGCAGACAGCAATACTGCCACAGCAAAAATAAGAAGGCATATGGAAATCATTTTTCTGTCAGTTCGATGCCGCATCTGGTTTTCTTCTCCTGATATTCAAAATAATCAAAATCAGCCGCTTTGCGGCTGCCGCAGCCGCCGTTATTGGCATAAATACCGACAAGCGTTCCCGTATGACGCTTTCTGTCTTCCGGCACACCCTCGTCGCAGAGGTAAATACAGTTTTTAAGTACGCCGACCGGCAGCCAGTTTTCTCCGTCTGTGCTGTAATAAAAGCTTCTGTTAAGCTTCTCCACCACAACCTTTAAATAAACCGGACCTTCGGGGATATTCTCAATTTCCGCTGTCAGCTCTTCCCCCTGATTGCGGTTAATCACCAGCTGAATCTTACGACCGTCCTCCCAGCACAGGGAGCAGCGCACGTAGGTAGCTGTACTGTAATAGCAGGTTAATCCCGCCTGCTCTCCATCCCTGTCCGGATAGAATTCCAGGCAAGTCTCAGCGGTATAGGAAAGCTCCTGCTCACGGCGGACGAGCGTGTTTTTGGTGCGGCGCTCATGTAGCTGTCCATCCTGCGTCCAGATTCTGAAATACCCCGGTCTCTCCGATAAAGACCAGGAGCCGTTGGCAGGATTACGTACAAACTCCCAGTCCAGTCCCAGCGTCTCAGAGTCAAAATCATCCCGCAGATTTCTCTCAAAGATACATTCCGCCAGGTCCGGCGCCGCCTGCTCAAGGCTCGGCCCCTTGCCTTCATTTACTGTAAACCAGCCGTCAGAAGTCCACTGTACCGGATCCATGGCGGTCTCTCTGCCGATGGTGGTATGCCTGCCCTCGTTAGGCCTGCCGCAGAGATAATAGCACCACCACTGTCCATTCTGATCCTGAACCAGCTTCCCGTGACCCGCTCTCTGGATGGGCGCGTCCGGATCCATCTGTCTCATGACCGGGTTATAAGGTGAGCACTCATACTCCCCGAACAGCTCTTTACTCCTGCCCACATTGATTCCATGGCCATAGCCGGTGCCACCTTCCGCCACCATCGCGTAATAATAACCGTCTTTTTTCATCAGGTGCGGGCCTTCCGAGGCGCGCTCCCCCGTCCCATCCCAGATAGTTCTCTTTTCTCCTGTGATACTGAGTCCGTCATCGCTTAACGGATACGCCTGCGCCGCGCGCGGCACGATCATATATTTGCTGCCGTCATCATCTGCAAACAGCGACGGATCAATGGCGTCCACCTCAATGCAGACCGGCTTGCTGTAGGGTCCCTCCGGCTTGTCGGATACCATCACCAGCTGCCTGCGCAACACATTATTGCCCCTCGTTCCATCCCCATTCAACCGAAGCGGCGCGTATATGTAAAATTTGCCGTCCACATATTCCATATCCGGCGCCCAGATTCCATGAGAATCCTTAATATCGCTTAAGTCCAGCCAATCCGGATTCGTGATGGCATGGCCGATGATGTGCCAGTGCACCATGTCCCTGGAATGGGAAATCGGAATCGCCGGGAAGTACTGAAAGCTGGAGTTGACCATATAAAAATCTTCGCCTACCCGGATGACGGACGGGTCCGGAAAAAAGCCCCTCTGAACCGGGTTGTGGTAGGTACGTCTTTCGCGCATTACAAAGTCCTCCTCGTTTTTATATTTGCAAAATAAAAATAATGATACTATGGACTGCTCCGCAAAACCGTTTTCGCAATCCCCAGGATCATTATTTTACAGAATATGCTTCAAAATGGCTACTAAAATATCCAGAAGATTTGCAGGTGGATTTTTTTCATTTTTACTGCATACCCTCCTACAGTTTTGGTAATCTCAATATATTCACAGAATGAAAAAAGTCATTGCACAGATAAATAAACCTGTCCCATTTTTTCTCAAAACAGTCTTTTTGAGACAAATTTATGATTTTGTTACCCTGGTTCTTTTACTCCCTGCATGCACTTTTGCGGCATTCCCGCATCCAGCAGAATATCAAGGAAAATCACATCAAACGAACAGCAATTTCCCCACGCTTTAAGCAGCGCCTCGCCGCTTTGATAAATCTCTATATTCAATTCATATTCCTTTTAAATACTGTCCGAAACAAGCAAATTCCAGATATGCTCCGTAAAAAACAGGTTCGTCATCGCAGACTGCAATGTGCAACACCATTCCATTCCCTGTTCATTTATTATATTTTCAGGCAGCCAACAGGAACCACAAGCACTCCATCCTGTCTGCAATACGCGTA
>JAJQID010000038.1 GCA_021199405.1 Lachnospiraceae bacterium | reverse complement strand
CCAGCACATCACCATCAATGCGATAGATAAGCAGCCAGTCCGGCAGGATGTGACATTCCCGGTGACCCACCCAGTCGCCGGTCAGCTCATGGTCTTTGTTCTTCTCCGGAAGCATTTCGCCTAGGGCGAGGCAGGCCACAACATCCTCCAGCAACTCGATTTTCAGCCCTCGCTTGATGGCTCGCTTGTAGTCCTTTTTGAACTGAGTAGTAGGTTTGACAGTATATTTGGTTTTCCTCATTCTTTCAGCTCCGCAAACATCTCATCCAGATCGGTATATCCCTTTACAGAAGGGTCATGTGCGATATGCTCCGCTTCCAGCATGGCGGCAATCGTCTCCTTGTTGGGCTGATCGAGCCGCACATCGAACGGAAACCCTCCGACACGGAGGGACTGGCGCAGAAAGACATTGATCGCAGTAGTCAGGTTCATGCCCAACTCCCCATACAGAGCTTCGCACTGCTTTTTGATGTCGCTGTCCATACGGACACTGAAATTTGTCGAATTAGCCATAAAAATCAGCTCCTTTCACATTTCATTCCCGCAAAGCAACGAGCCAATAACCGTGCTTACATAAGGTATGCCCTACGGGTATTCACGGATATTTGGCGATTGCCGCGGGGATCAGATACAAATGCACGCATTTTGTATCTAACTGCACCTGTATTATACAGCGTTTGCATTGCAAAATCAACTCAAAAGGCATAGAATTCACTCACATAAAGCCTATAAAAAGGGCAAATTTATCTGTCATTCACCGTAAACATCCGCTCCGCGCACTCATACAGCTGCTGCGCGGTCTCCGCCCCATTGATCTGTCGGCGGAAGGCCGCTGACCCGGGCAGCCCGGCGCTGTACCAGGACAGATGCTTACGCATCTCCCGGACGGCGATATATTCTCCCTTGTATTGCAGCTGTAAATCAATGTGCCGCCGCACAGTCCTGGCTTTCTCCTCCGCCGTGGGTTCAGGGGGCACCTGCCCGGTCTCCAGATATTCTGCGATCTGGTGGAAAATCCAGGGATTTCCCTGACATCCCCTTCCAATCATAATCCCGTCGCAGCCAGTCTCCTGAAACATCCGCTTCGCGTCCTCCCCGCTGAGCACGTCCCCATTGCCGATGACCGGAATGGATACCTTCTCCTTCACCTGCCGGATGATGTCCCAGTCAGCATGGCCGCTGTAATACTGCTCTCTGGTACGCCCGTGGACGGCCACCGCCGCCGCACCGCTCTCCTGAGCAATATGAGCGAGCTCCACCGCGTTCACCTCATCATCGTTAAACCCCTTACGGATCTTGACTGTCACCGGCTTGTCAATGGCTTTGGCCATTTTTTCAATAATTTCCCCAGCCAGCCTGGGGTTTCTCATCAGAGCGCTTCCCTCTCCGTTGTTGACCACCTTCGGCACCGGACAACCCATGTTAATGTCCAGAATGGCAAAGGGCAGCTTTTCAATCTGCTTCGCCATCTCCGCCATAATATCCGGGTCAGAGCCAAAAAGCTGCAGGGACACCGGCCTCTCATCCGGATGGATTTCCAAAAGCTGCCGGGTATTTTTATTTTTGTAAAATAAAGCCTTGGCACTGATCATTTCCATGCAGACCAGAGCCGCCCCCTGCTCCCTGCAGAGCAAACGAAAAGGCAGGTCTGTGACGCCTGCCATGGGAGCCAGAATGATGCTGTTGTCCAGGGTAACATTCCCGATTTTTAACTGTTTCATATTCTCCACAAATCCGCTGTTCTTCCAATTTCTCTTTGCCTGTAATCAAAATCCCGCTGTTTCCGTTTTGAAAGCTTCAGGGCAGCCGTCAGTCCTCATCCTCCAGATCGAAGCTTTCATGAAGGATAAACACCCGGTAATACAGCTCCAGCGTCTCAATCATCTCCTGCCTTGTCTGGCGAATCTGGTTAATCAGAAGTCCGCTGCCGATCTCATCATAATAAAAGTCATCTTCCTCGGCAGTGGTCTCCAGAGACAGGGAGCCGTCCGGCTCATACACAAAGGTAAAAATTCCTCCGACCTCTTCGGTAAACAGTACACAGATGATGTGCAGCTCATCCTGGATGGACTGGGGAATCTGCTTAAATTTTTCATTAAAATAATATTTCTGCTCGTAGGCGTTGGCACCGCAGAGCACAATTCTTTCTTCCATGTAAAATTCACCTCGTATTATACATACCCATAAACTCCCCGGACGCTGACCTCGCCGGCAAAAATACTCTCCCGGCTGCCGTCCTTCCTTGTCACCTGAAGCTGCCCCTTTTCATCGATACCTCCGGAAACGGCGATATACTCGCCCTTCGGATCCAGAATCCGAACCTCCTGCCCCAGGCTGACCAGACGGGCGTTGTACTCCTCCTGCAGGCCGCCAAGATCCAGCGTTCTCTCAAACTCATCGTAAAGCGTCTCAAACCTGGCCCAGACCTCCGTGATCAGGTCCGTGCGGTTGAGAAATCCTCCCGTCTCCAGATCAATGGAGGTAGCGTAAACAAGTGCTTCCTCCGAAAAGTTTTTCTGGTGAGCGTTAATGCCCACGCCGATCACAATATGATGAATCAGATCAGGCTCCGCCCGCAGCTCCGTCAGGATACCGCATACCTTTTTGCCCCCAATCACAATGTCGTTGGGCCACTTGATTCCTGCTGACAGCCCCGTCACATTTTCAATAGCCTCTGCCACCGCCAGCGCCATGATCAGCGTCACCATGGACGCCTTCTCCGGCAGAAAATCCGGCTTCAGAAGTAGGGAAAAATAAATATTCCCCTCGGGCTCGCTGACCCAGCTTCGCCCTCTTCTGCCCCGGCCCGCGGTCTGCTCATCCGCCACGATCACCGCCCCATGGGGAAGCTCCCCCGCCGCGGCCGCCGCATCCAGATTGGTGGACCCGGTGACCTTTTTGTAAATCACCTTACAGCCCGCCCATCTGCCCCGCACAGCCTGCTGCAGCTCCTCCTCCTGGAAAATGTCCGTATCCTGAATAAGCCTGTAGCCCCTGTTGGGCACAGATTCAATATGGTAGCCCTCGCTCTTCAGCTGATTCATCACCTTCCAGACGGCGGTGCGGCTGACCTGAAAATAATTGCACAGCATTTGCCCGGACAGATAATCCGGGCACGCCTTTAACATTGCTAAAATTTCCTGTTTCATCATGAATTGTTATCCGCCGTGTTTACAGTTCCTTCCCCAGAGTTGCCGCCATTACCGCCTTGATGGTATGCATCCGGTTTTCCGCCTCCGGGAATACTCTGGACTGTGCGGATTCAAATACCTCATCAGTAACCTCCATCTCGGTCAGCCCGAATTTCGCGCCTACCTGAGCGCCTATGGCAGTCTTTAAATCATGGAAAGCGGGCAGACAGTGCATGAAAATCGCCTGTTTCCCGGCCAGCTCCATGGCCCTTCGATTGACCTGATAGGGAGAAAGAACGGCGATTCTCTCCGCCCACACCTCGTCCGGCTCTCCCATGGAAACCCACACATCCGTGTAAATCACATCCGCTCCGGCAGCGCCCTCTTCCACCCTGTCTGTCAGCGTCACGCTGCCGCCGGTCTCATCTGCAATCTGACGGCAGGTTTTTACCAGCTCTTCCGCCGGAAAATATCTGCTGTCAGTACAGGCGGTAAAGTGCATTCCCATCTTTGCGCAGGCCACCATCAGGGAATTACCCATATTATAGCGGGCATCGCCCATGTAGCAGAGGTGAATGCCCTTCAGATGCCCGAATTCCTCACGAATCGTCAGCAAATCCGCCAGCATCTGGGTGGGATGAAATTCATTGGTCAGGCCGTTCCATACCGGCACGCCGGCATACCTCGCCAGCTCCTCCACGATGTCCTGTCCAAAGCCCCGGTACTCAATCCCCTCATACATGCTTCCCAGCACCCGGGCAGTATCCGCGATGCTCTCCTTCTTGCCGATCTGGGAGCCTGTGGGATCCAGATAGGTGGTTCCCATACCCAGGTCGTGGGCCGCCACCTCAAAGGAGCAGCGGGTTCTGGTACTGGTTTTTTCAAAAATCAGCGCCACGTTTTTACCCTTAAATTCATCCACCGGGACGCCCTTTTTCTTTTTGTCCTTATAGTCTGCCGCCAGATCCAGAAGAAAAGTAATTTCCTCCGGTGTAAAATCCAGCAGCTTTAAAAAATTTCTTCCTTTTAAATTCATGTCTGTTGTCTCTTTTCTGCACTGTGATGTCCATTTCCCATAGCAACGGCTGATTATTCCTTCACAATTTCCTTTACACTGCTGGCCAATCCGGCAAGTCCCTGAATCTCCGAGGGAATAATGATCTTGGTGGCCTGCCCGTCCGCCGCTTTCTCAAAGGCCTCCAGACTCTTTAGGCGAAGCACCGACTCATCAGCGCCGGCATCCTTCAGCATACGAATGCCCTCCGCCTTAGCCTGCTGCACCTTCACAATGGCCTCCGCCTGGCCCTCTGCCTCGCGGATGCGCTTTTCCTTCTCTGCCTCCGCCCTGAGGATCGCCGCTTCCTTCTCGGCTTCCGCTTTCAGAATGGCGGACATCTTCTGTCCCTCCGCCTGCAGCACGGCCGCTTTCTTTTCGCCCTCTGCCCTGGTGACCGCCTCACGGCGCTCGCGCTCCGCCTTCATCTGTCTCTCCATGGCGTTCTGAATCTCGGTGGGAGGAATAATATTCTTTAACTCCACCCGGTTGACCTTGATTCCCCAGGGATCGGTGGCCACATCCAGAGAAGAGCGCATCTTCGTGTTAATCGTTTCACGGCTGGTCAGAGTCTGGTCAAGCTCCATCTCACCGATAATATTCCTCAGAGTGGTAGCTGTCAGATTCTCTATGGCCATCAGCGGATTCTCTACACCGTAGGTATACAGCTTGGGATCCGTGATCTGAAAAAACACCACCGTGTCAATCCGCATGGTCACATTATCCTTGGTAATCACAGGCTGCGGCGCAAAGTCCACCACCTGTTCCTTCAGGGTCACCTTTTTTGCCACACGGTCAATGATCGGCATCTTGATCTTTAACCCCGCGCCCCAGGTGCCCTGATAGGTTCCCAGCCGCTCCACCACAAAGGCCTGCGCCTGCGGCACAATCCGGATACAACTGGCCAGAACTGCCAGAATAATAATCAACAGAATAATAATTAATATGAACATATGAAACTCCTTCTCATAATAAAACCTGTGCTTAAATCCGCCTGTAAAAAACGAATCCAGGCTCCGCCAACGGTTCCCTATTCCTTCTCCACAATCAGCTTCACTCCGCTGACGTTTCTCACAACTACGACCGCGCCCTCCTCGATCTCTTCCTCTGTCATACTCCGGGCAGTCCATTCCATGCCGTTCAACACTGCCTGTCCCTGAGCCCTGACATTGCTGATTCTCTCAGTCACAATGGCCTTCTGCCCGACCAGGGCGTCCACATTGGTTCGGGCCCGGTCCTTATTGAAATGCTCCAGAGCCACATTCCGCACCAGCCCCATGACCAGCAGCGAGCTCACCACGAAAACGCCAAACTGCAGTGCGAACGGACTTCCCGCGGCGGCCAGAGCCATGGCAACCAGCGCCCCGAAGGCGAACCAGATGGTGGTCAGCCCCAGCGTGAGCAGCTCCAACACCAGCAGCACCACAACCATGAGCAGCCAGAAGATCACGGAATTTTGCGCAATCCACTGAAAGATTTCCATGACGTCCTCCTTTCTTCGCCATTTTCAAAACATAACCCTTCCGGATTTCCTGATTAAGCTGAAATGATTGTAACATAGGCATTCTTATTTTTCAATTACAGTTTATATACATATTCATGGAAAACCTGTGAAAGTTCATGTCCGTTTTATTTTCCTGTCACGGATATTTCATTATAAAAAAGGCAGGCTGCAGCTTTTTTCCTGCCGCAGCCTGCCTTTTTGGCGCAACTGTTGTATTTCCATTTCCGGTTAAAAATTTCTCGTATCCGCTTTCCGGGAACGTTCCTTAATAAAATACATGATTCCCGATCACAACGCCGTCGATGGTGCCGTTATTGGTGCGGAACCGGACAGCACTGCCCACGTTGGTGTAGCCCGACAGCGCCTCCTCGGCCGCGTCATAGCAGCTCTGCGGAATATTGCCGTTCATCATCACCTGATCCAGACGTCCGCTCTTAGCCGGTGTAAACTGTCCGGAAGCGTAAATTACGCCCTGCAGAGTATTGGGGTAACCGCTGCTTCTCACACGGTTGCACACCACCGCGCCCACTGCCAACTTTCCTTCATAGCTCTCTCCGCCGGCCTCGCAGTAAATCAGGGCTGCCAGCAGAAGACGCTCATAATCGCTGGCCGACATGGATCCATAGTAGGTCACCAGCTTCTTCTTGTCAGCAGCTTCCTTCATCTCCCGTTCAGTAATGTCATCGAGGGTCTCACCGTTGTCGACCTCATATTCCTCTGACACATATTCCCTGAGAATGTACCCCAGGCTGCTGCCATATTCCACACACAGCCAGTCTGAATCCACCTCGCTGACCACCGTCAGTTCCTCATTCTGCGCCGCATAGCCCAACACCTCTGCGTCCACGCTCGCTTCCGCCCGCACCCGAAGTGCGTTCGTCGTTACCACAGCTACAGGATAGCCTACTTCATCGGCCAGAGCCTTCGCCTCATCTCCAAATAATAAGTACTCATCCTTGGCCCAGCCGGTCAGATTGCCGCTCTGCAGCTTTGTCCAGCCGTCCTTTCTCTCCAGGACAATGCCTCCGCAGTCCTTGTACATCTTGCCTACCACCAGAGCGTCCTCCGAGGGCTCCTCCCTGACATTCAGGGTATTGCTCACATTGACCATGACCAGCTCGTAGGTATTTTCCTCTTCCTCAGTTCGTACGCTCAGCACCTGAGCGCTCTCTGTTGTATAAGCGGGAGTTAAAATTGCGGCAACTCCGCTGTTCAGGCTCCCCATCTGGCTTTTGACTCCCGCAATCTCCACGGTACTCACATCCGCCGTATGAGCCTCTGTTTTTGTGTTCATCCGAACCGTTAGCGTCAGGGCAGCCAGCAGTAAAAGTATTCCGGCTACCGTAAGCATTGGCTTTCGCTTTAACACCTTTTTTTCCTCCATAACATCACTCTTTTTTATGACTGTTCCGTCATTGATAACGAACTTGTGAAAAATTATTACAAATTTGTTACAATTATTAAGAGTTGATTAGGTGCTATATTAACAGAGAAATATATAGTTGTCAAGCTTTTTTTGCAAATTTGATGGGAGCACGCCCCACAGCAGCCACTTTTTCGACCATTTTTTTCGGGAAACGAAAGGTTCTGTCCCCCACTATTCCTCCCAGGCAGCCTGATAAAGTTTGTAATATTCTCCTTTTTTCCGTAATAATTCCTCGTGAGTGCCCCGCTCCTGAATCCCCTGTTCATCAATGACAAAAATCTGATCCGCTTTTTTAATAGTAGAAAGACGGTGCGCCACCACGAAGGAGGTGCGGCCTTTCAGAAGGGCAGCAATACCCCGCTGCACCATCAGCTCCGTGTGAGTGTCAATGCTGGAGGTGGCCTCATCCAGAATCAGAATACGCGGCTCGCTCAAAAGGGTGCGTGCAAAGGCAATGAGCTGGCGCTGTCCCACGGACAGACTGGCGGTTCCGTCCAGCTTCGTGTCATAGCCCTTTTCCATTTTCATGATAAATTCATGGGCGCCCACCGCTTTGGCCGCGGCCACAATTTCCTCCTCCGTAGCGTCCAGCTTTCCATAGCGGATATTCTCCCGGACTGTATCCGAAAAGAGGAAATTCTCCTGGGTCATAATGCCCATCTGACTGCGCAGACTTTTGACGGTCACTGCACTGACCGGATGAGAATCAATGCAGATTTCCCCGCCGGTCACATCGTAAAATCTGGCGATTAAATTTGTGATCGTGGTCTTTCCCGCCCCAGTAGGTCCCACCAGTGCGATGGTGCTGCCCGGCGCGATGTCAAAGCTTAAATCCGTCAGCACCGGTGTCCCGGGATCATCCGGATAGGCGAAGTCCACGTGGTCGAATACGACCCTGCCCTCAATGGGAGGCAGCTCATAGGCTCCCTCGCTGTCACGAATCTCCGGCTCCTGATCCATAATCTCAAAAATACGCTCCGCACCGGCCAGATTATTGACGATCTGATTATAAAGGCTGGCCAGATTCCGGATGGGGCTCCAGAACATACTTAAATAGGTAGAAAAGGCCAGAATGGTACCCACCTGTGTCTCCCCCATCCCCAGAGCGCTGACCGCGATATAATAGAGGAGGAAGCTCCCCACCGCCCAGGTCACATCAATAATCGGGCTGACCCCGTCCATCACAAAAACAGCTCCAATCCACGCCCTGCGGTGCTCCTCCACCACCCTGCGAAAGGTCTCCCTGGATTCTTCCTCCGCGTTAAAGCTCTGAATGATCCGGATTCCGGAAAAATTTTCATGCACGTAGGCATTGATATTGGACTTCTTCTGCTTCTCCTCCTGCCAGCGCCTGTGGCCGACAATCATGGTCACAAACACGCCCGCCGCCAGAAAGGGCAATGTGGCAAAGGCGGCCAGCGCCAGCGCCGGACTTTTCACCAGCATAATCACGGATACCGCGATGATGGTAAAAAAAGACGGAATCAGGGTTGTCACGCTGCTGCTGAGCACATCCTTTAAGGAATCCACATCCCCGATGATTCTGGACAGAACTTTTCCGGTGGCCCTGGAGTCAAAAAAGCACAGTCCCAGAGTCTGAATATGGGCGTACATTTCCTCCCGGATATCCAGCACAATCCGATTGGATATCCGGGCCATGATGATTTTGTAGACTCTGGTGCCCACAAGCCAGATTACATTGATAACCACGGCAAAGACTGCCAGCCCGATCAGCCCCCGCACATTTTTCTCCGGGACCTCCACATTCACCGCTCTCTCGATAATCAGAGGATTGACGAGCGTCACGCTGACTGTGACAAGCAGCAAAAGCAGCACGCCCGCCACCTCTTTTTTATAATCCAGAAGGCGGCTGAACATCCGAACCAGCGTGGCGCTCTTTTTTGCAGCCTGCAGCTGCTCATTTTGTTTATATGTGTTGACTGCCATATATGAATTCCTTTCCTGTCATTGTCCCTTTTACGCTGAAATCTCCCCGTACTGCGCCATATAAGTCTCATAATATTGCCCTTTAAGCGCCAGCAGACTTTCATGGGTTCCCCGCTCCGCAATCCTGCCCTCCTGCAGCACAATAATTTCATCTGCATTTCTGACAGAGGAAATTCTGTGGGCGATAATGATTTTCGTCATTCCCTCCATCTGGTTCAGATTTTTCTGTACCTGACGCTCCGTCTCCATATCCAGAGCCGATGTGGCGTCGTCCAGTATCAGAATGGGAGCCTTCCGCACAAAAGCTCTTGCCATGCTGATGCGCTGCTTCTGCCCGCCGGACAGACCAACGCCCCGCTCTCCGATGACCGTACTATATTTCTGAGGCAGCCTCTGAATGAATTCGTCCGCGTCCGCCGCCCGGCTCGCCGGCACAATTTCCAGCTGTTCCACCTCCCTGCGTCTGCCTACGGCCATATTGTCCTGCACTGTATCCGAAAACAGGAACACATCCTGAGAAATCACCGCCTGGCTCTCCCGCAGCGCGTGAATATCCATTTCCCTGATATCAACACCGTCGACAAAAATCGCGCCGCCGGTCACATCATACAGGCGCTGCAAAAGCTGCACCAGCGTGGTCTTGCCGGAGCCGGTCATGCCCATGACTCCCAGCGTCTTTCCCGCAGGCAGATCGAAGCTTACATCCGACAGAATTTCTCTGCCCTGCACCTGAAAATCCACATGCTCAAAGTGCACATTCCCTTCTATTCTCTCCGGCTTTACGGGATTATCTGCCTCAGGCAGCTGAGAGCTTTCCTCCATAATCCGGTTGATCTTCTTCATGCTGGCAAGTCCCGCCGCCAGAGAATTGGTGACCCAGCCCAGGATTTCCATGGGCCAGACAATATTGTTGGCATAACCCATAAAAGCGCTGAGCTGCCCCAGCGTTATTTTATCCCACACTACCAGAATGCCGCCCGCAGCCACACTCAGCACCAGCAACAGCTTTGTCAGAAAGGAAATAGCAGTATCGTTGTTGGCCATCGCTCTGTCGATAGCCATATTCCGGTCATAATATTTGCCGTTATGGCGCCGGAACTTTTCCATCTCATAATCCTCTCTGGAAAAAGCCTTGACTGTGCGGACCCCCGCCAGATTCTCCTCCGCCACGGTGTTTAATTCCGCCGTAATCTCGCTCAGCTCATCGTATCCTTTGTCCAGCTTTTTCTCCAGATGAATGGCGATGCCGGCCACAATGGGCATAATGCACAGAGGAATCAGCGTCAGCACAGGGCTGATCCGCAGCATACAGACAATCACAAATATAGTATGAACAATGGCCTCCACGCACAAAAGCCCCAGATAGCCCGCAGCATCCCAGACCCGGTCCACATCCCGACCAATCCTGCTCATCAGCTCGCCCACGCCGAACCGATCAAAGAAGCCCACGGACATTTTTTCAATATGGTCAAATAAGTCCCGGCGGATATCTCTTCCCACGCTGACGCCGATCACATCCCCGGTAAATTCTTCCAGATATTTGAAAATACCCTTCCCGATCCCCAGCACCAGCAAAAGAACAAGCAGCGATGTCAGCAGCTCCCTGCGCCCGCCCAGAATCACATCATCCACGATCCTTTCTGTAATCAGAGGCGTCGCCACATCCATCACTACACCCAGAATCAGAGACGCGCCCGCAAAAAGGTACAGGTACCAGTATTTCACCATATATTTTAATAATTGCTTCATAAAACCCCTTTCCACAACAGATAAAAGTCGATTGCTTCGCAATCGCTGCCTGCATTCGCAATCCTACCCGTAGGGCATGCTTTGCAGCTCATTTTCCTTCGGAAAATGGCTACTTGCTCATACAGGTCAGGTCCTCTAATATCCATGCTCTTAGCCGTGCAAGCACGGCTCAAGCCTGGCTATTGAGAACACTTTTATAGTAAAAAAGAAGCGCCGGCATTTTCCTTCAGCCAGCGCTTCCCGCACTCAAAGCAAAAAAATACCGCAGTCAGACAGACTGCGGAATCATTCCATAAATCTCCGTTCTCTCAGAGTCAGAAAATATCCTCCCGGCAGGCCGTCAGCATATATACAACATTTCCCGCAAAAGCATGATCTCTTGCTGTGATTCCGACTGTGTTGAACATCTGACTGCCTCCTTTCTTTCTATTTCCAATCCTGATATCACCAACGGCTACTATACACCATTATTTTCCTTTTGTAAACCCCTTTTTTATTTTTTTACAACGGAACCGTGCGTTTCTGCCTGGCAGCCTCGTACATCAGAAGAGCCGCCGCTACCGCCGCATTCAGACTTTCCAGCTGCCCTGCCATAGGGATCCTGACATACTCGTCAGCGACAGCCGCCGTTCCCTCCCGCAGCCCCTTTCCCTCATTTCCTATCAGAAAAGCGCAGCCCTTCGTATAATCAAAGCGATCATAGGACCTTGTACCCTTCAGATGCGCCGCATATACGGTAATCTCCTGCTTCTTCAGCCTGTCGATCGCCGCCAAAGCCGAGGCTTCATATAAAAAAGGCACCCGGTAAATACTGCCCATGGTCGACCGGACCGTCTTGGGATTAAAAATATCCGCCGTCTCCCCGGTCAGGATCACCCCGGAAACACCGGCTCCCTCCGCAGTCCGAAAAACAGTGCCAAGATTCCCCGGGTCCTGCAGATCCTCCAGCACCACATACACTCCATCCAGTTTCGAAAAAAGCCCCTCCCAGCTATATTCCGGCCACCGAAGGAGCGCCAGAATGCCCTGATTGGAGGAAGTATCCGACATTTTCTCCATGACCTGAGGAGATACCGTTTCATAGCCCACAGACTGCAGCTTCTCATAAATTATCTGATTCCGGGAACTCCCCTCCTGCCCGACCCGTTTTTCCGAGACCGAAACTGCCCTGCATTTCTGCACAAACTCCTCAGTCACATAAACCTTCCGCACAAAATCAGGAGGAGCCTCCTCAAACATCCGGGGTCCCTCCACCACATAAATCCGGTCTCTGCGCCGCTCTCTGGCCCTCTGCACATACCCGCAGACCTGCTTCACCTGCGGATTCATCACACTGGTAATCATAAGCACCTCTTACTTACTCAAATCGATGCTCACACAATACTCATAATCATCAATATCCTTCTTCACCGCCAGCGCCTCATCAATATCAATATCCGCCAGCTGCCCGTTGACAACGGAAATCACCTTATTATTCTTGCCCTCGCAGATCACATCCGCGGCGTAGGCCCCCATAATGGAAGCATAATAGCGGTCCTTGCAGCTGGGGCTGCCGCCGCGCTGCATATAGCCCAGAATCGTCGCCCTGGTCTCAATTCCTGTGGCCGCCTCAATCCTTCTGGACATGGATGTGGAGTGGCCGATGCCCTCCGCGTTGATGATCAGATGATGCTTCTTGCCCTTCTTGCGGTTTTCCACAATCTGGTCGATGATGGCCTGCTCATTGTAGTCATATTTCTCCGGAATCAGAATATTCTCCGCGCCGCTGGCCACGCCGCACCACAGCGCAATATAACCCGCGTGACGGCCCATGACCTCGATGATGGAGCATCTCTCATGGGAAGAGGAAGTGTCCCGCACCTTATCTATGGCCTCCATGGCGGTGTTGACAGCAGTGTCAAATCCAATGGTGTATTCCGTGCAGCCGATGTCCAAGTCGATGGTTCCCGGAAGTCCGACCACATTGATGCCCTGCTTCGACAGCTTCTGCGCCCCCCTGTAGGAGCCGTCGCCGCCGATGACCACCACCCCGTCAATGCCGAATTTCCGGCAGATATTGGCGGCCTTCACCTGTCCTTCCTCGGTCATAAACTCCATACAGCGGGCAGTTCCCAGAATGGTGCCGCCCCTCTGGATGATGTCAGAAACACTCCGGGAATCCATCTCCGTGATTTCCTCCCGCAGCAGGCCGTGATAGCCTCTGTGGATCCCCATCACCTTCACCCCGTTGGCAATTCCCTTCCTGACAACTGCGCGGATCGCCGCGTTCATGCCCGGCGCGTCGCCGCCGCTGGTCAATACTCCTATCGTCTTTATCTCTTTCGCCATAGTCGCAACCTCTTTCTCTGACACTGTTCATCTGTCTTTTCGCCTTCGTCCGCAATCCTTGTCACAAACCAAAGCTGAAAATCCGATACCTCAGGCAGCTCTTTTTGGGATCATTCCAGGTTCATTGAAACAATTTTAATACTTTTCCCTTCGATTGGCAACGCCTTTAAACAATCTTTACATTAGATTTTCCCAGTTTTTCATACAATTCCGCCAGAAGTGTCTCATCCGCCCTCACATTATCCTTCCCCGGCAGCACCTTTTTTAATTTTCCTTCCGCAATATAAATCACCACGCTGTCCGGGCCTTCGCTGTCCTTCAGGATGGTCCAGACCTGCTGCCAGAGCTGCTGGTACTGCTCCATGGTATCAAAGCGAAGCCACAGCTGGGCGCCGGCCTGGGAAAAGGGCACAATCCTCTCGCAGATCAGCTTGCCGTTTTTTTCCTCCTCCAGAGAAACCCGCCCGGTCACAAAAATCTTCGCGTCCTGCTCCAGCAGACGGCCATATTTTTCATAAGACTGGGGAAAAACCACCACCTCCACCGTGCCGTACATATCCTCCAGCTGCAAAAAGGCCATGGGCTGCTCGCGCCTGGTGTATTTGACGCTCTTTTCATTGATCAGGCCGCCCACCGTCTGGATGGAACCGTCCTCCAGCGCTGTCTGTCCGGTCTCCTCATCCAGCATAAAGTCGCTGGTAAGGGCCGTGATATTCCTTTTCCACAGCCTCTCATAGCTCTCCAGCGGGTGCCCGCTGACGTAAATGCCCAGCACCTCCTTCTCCATGGAGAGCAGCTCCTCCTTGCTGTATTCCCCCACATCCGGCAGCGCGATCTCAAAATTCTCCTTCTCCTGAGCCCCCAGCAGATCCATCAGAGTCATCTGGCCTGCCATATGGTTTTTCTTATTTACGGCAAGCTGCTCCATGATGGGAACATAAATTTCCATAAGCTGTCTGCGGTTCCCGGGCAGAGAGTCCATCGCCCCGGCCTTGATAAAGTGCTCCACCATGCGCCGGTTGCACTCCGAGCCGTCCGTTCTGGTCAGGAAATCCTGCAAAGAGGTAAACTCCCCTTTCTCCGCCCTCTCCCGGCAGATATACTCTATGGCGGGCCGCCCCACCCCCTTGATGGCCAGAAGGGCGTAACGGACAGATTTCCCTTCCACCGAAAATCTGGCGCCGCTGCGATTGATATCCGGCGGCAGAATGGCGATGCCCATATTCCGGCAGCCCATAATATATTCCGCCACCTTTCCCGGGCTGTCGATGACGCTGGTCAGAAGAGCCGCCATAAACTGGACAGGATAATAATATTTCAGCCAGGCGGTCCGGTAGGTGATTACCGCATAAGAGGCGGAATGCCCTTTATTGAAAGCGTATTCCGCGAAGCTCATCATCTCATCATAAATCTGATTGCCCACCTGCTCCGAAACGCCGCCCGCGATACAGCCGGGCACACCCTCCTCTTTATTTCCGTAAATAAAGTTGGCCCTCTCCTTCTCCATCACGGACTGCTTTTTTTTACTCATGGCGCGGCGCACCAGATCGCTGCGTCCCATGGAATAGCCGCCCAGATCGCGGACAATCTGCATCACCTGCTCCTGATAGACAATGCAGCCGTAGGTGGGCGCCAGAATCGGCTCCAGCTGAGGGCAGAGATATTCCACCCTCTCCCCGCTGTTCTTGCTCTTCACATACTGGGGAATAAACTGCATGGGACCCGGCCGGTAAAGAGCGATACCGGCAATAATGTCCTCCAGGCTGGCGGGCTTTAACTCCTTCATAAAGCCCTTCATGCCCGCGCTCTCCAGCTGGAAAACCCCCTCCGTCTTTCCCGTTCCGATATAATCAAAGACCGCTTTATCCTCGTAATCAATTTTGGACATGTCAATTTTCCGGCCTGTGGTCTCCTCAATGGAATCCACCGCTGACTGAATCACAGTCAGGGTGCGCAGTCCCAGAAAATCCATCTTCAAAAGCCCCAGCTCCTCCAGGGTGGTCATGGTAAACTGGGTGTTGATGGCTCCGTCCTTTCCTCTTGAAAGCGGCACATAATCATCCGCCGCGCTGGGGCAGATCACCACACCGGCGGCATGGGTGGAGCAGTTTCTGGGCAGACCCTCCAGACGTCTGCACATGTCAATGAGCGTGCGCACCTGCTCCTCATTCTCGTAGCGGCTGCGCAGCTCCGGGTTCATCTGCAGCGCCCTCTCCAGCGTAATGTTCAGCTCATTGGGAACGAGCCTTGCCAGCGCGTCCCCGTAGGCATAAGGCAAGTCCATGACTCTGGCCACATCCCGGATCACGCCCTTGGCCGCCATGGTGCCGAAGGTGACGATCTGCACCACCTTCTCGCTGCCATATTTCTCCGAAACATAATCGATGACCTCCTGGCGCCTCTCAAAACAGAAATCCACATCGATATCCGGCATGGACACTCTCTCCGGATTTAAGAAACGTTCAAACAGCAGCTGGTAGCGGATAGGATCGATATCCGTGATATGCAGACAGTAGGACACAATGGAGCCCGCCGCGCTGCCCCGCCCCGGCCCCACCGGGATGTTGTGTTCTCTGGCATAATTGATAAAATCCCACACAATCAGAAAATAATCCACATATCCCATATGCCGGATCACGCCAAGTTCATACGTGAGCCGCTCCCGCAGAGTCATGCCGTTCTGATCCGCCGGCGCGTTTTCATCCTCATAGCGCTCCGCCAGCCCCTGACTGCAGAGCTCATTTAAATAGGTCCAGGAATCATACCCTTCAGGCACCTCAAAATGGGGCAGCTTCGTGTGTCCGAACTCAATCTCCACTTCGCAGCGCTCCGCTACCCTCTGCGTATTGTCCAGCGCTTCCGGCGCATATGGGAAAAGAGCGCGCATCTCCTCCTCGCTCTTGACATAATACTGGCCGCCCTCGTAGCGCATGCGGTCCTCGTCCTTCAGCTTCTTGTTGGTCTGAAGACACAGTAAAATATCGTGGGCCTCCACGTCCTCCTTATAGGTGTAATGCACATCGTTGGTGGCCACCAGCGGAATATCCAGCTCCCGGCTCATGCGCACCAGCTGGGCGTTGACTGTCTGCTGCTCGGCCAGCCCATGGTCCTGAAGCTCCAGAAAATAATTGCCCTTTCCAAAACAGTCCTGATATTTCAGGGCGCTCTTTTTGGCCTCATCGTACAGCCCTTTGGTGATATAGCGCTGCACCTCCCCGGCCAGACAGGCGGACAGGCAGATGATCCCCTCATGGTAAGTCCGCAGCACCTCCATATCCACCCTTGGCTTGTAATAAAAGCCCTCCGTGAAGCCCCGGCTGACAATTTTCATCAGATTGCTGTATCCCAGATTATTTTCCGCCAGCAAAATCAGATGATAATATCGGTCCTCGCCGCCTGTCAGCTCCTTGTCAAACCGGGAGTTGGGAGCCACATAGACCTCACAGCCCAAAATAGGGCGGATGCCTTGTGCCTTACACTCTCTGTAAAAGTCAATGACACCATACATGACACCATGGTCTGTAATCGCGGCACTGTCCATGCCAAGCTCTTTGACCCGTTTCACGTATTCTTTGATTTTGTTGGAGCCGTCCAGCAGGCTGTACTCCGTGTGGACATGCAGATGTGCGAATGCCATGGGTGCCCTCCCTGATATATGATGATACCAGGGTCGAAAGGTCAGTAATGGAACGCTCGCGTTCCAATTACTGACTTTACGACCCGCCAAAACATGAGAAAGTAGCCATTTTTCGTAGAAAAATGAGCGGATTTCGAATGTTTTGAGGATTTCGGGATAAGTGAGATAGAAAATCTGTGATTTTCGTAATCGAACTTATGCATAGCTGCGCAAAGCGCGAAGAAATCCGGGGTATCATATGGAGTCAGATACTTTTGACCCCAACATCATCTGATAAGGAAACGAGACAGCCATCCCCAAAAGGAACAGCTGTCTCAATCTTTTACTGTGTTCACTGTCAGGTATATTGCGAGTTATACTACCTTCAGTCTTGCTTTCTTCAATTCTTCGGCATTTGTCACTCTCCTGATATGCCCGCCCAGGCTCATCAGCTTCTCCGGGAAATCCTCATATCCCCTTTCAATATAGTGAATATGATCCACTGTGGAAAAGCCCTCCGCTGCCAGAGCCGCCAACACCAGCGCAGCGCCGGCCCTTAAGTCCGTAGCGCTGATGGATGCGCCGTCATATTTCTCCACACCCTCCAGAATCGCCACATTGCCCTCGATGGTCGCCTTGGCCCCCATCTTGGTCAGCTCCTCCAGATAGCGGAAACGATTCTCAAATATACTCTCCCGCACAATACTGGTCGCCCCTGCCGACAATCCAAGCGTCACGGAAATCTGAGGCTGCATATCTGTGGGAAAGCCCGGATAAGGCATGGTCTTGACCTGAGTTCCCTTCAGACACTTGGAGCAGAAAACTCTGACCGCGTCGTCGGATTCCTGCACCTCACAGCCGATTTCCTTCAGCTTGGCGCTGATGCACTCCAGATGCTTGGGGATAATATTCTTGACTGTCACATCCCCCTTGGTAATGGCCGCCGCCATCATGAAAGTGCCCGCCTCGATCTGATCCGGAATCACGGTGTACTCTGAACCATGCAGACTCTTGACACCCCGAATACGGATCACATCCGTTCCCGCGCCCTTGATATTGGCTCCCATGCTGTTCAGGAAATTGGCTACATCCACCACATGGGGTTCCTTCGCTACATTTTCAATTACGGTCTGGCCCTCCGCCAGTACCGCCGCCATCATCAGATTGATCGTCGCCCCCACGCTCACAACATCCAGAAAAATATGAGCGCTCGTCAGGTCAATCGCCTCTGTGATAATAATCCCATGCTCCAGTCTGACCTTGGCGCCCAGAGCCCTGAAGCCCTTGATGTGCTGATCAATGGCACGGGTGCCGATCTCACAGCCTCCGGGAAGCCCCACGCTGGCAGATTTATACTTGCCCAGCAGCGCTCCCAGGAAATAATAGGAGGCCCGCATTTTGCGAATTCCATTTCCCTCAATCGCAGTTGTAAAAATCTGCGATGCATTTATCTTCACCTGATGTCTGCCCCGGCGCTCCACTACAACGCCGATATTCTTCATGGCATCCAGCAGGACATTAATATCCCTGATATCCGGCAGATTATCAATAATAACGGTATCATCTGTCATAAGGGCTGCGGCAAGAATTGGCAGAGCCGTGTTCTTGGCGCCGCCGATCTCGACTTCGCCCACCAGCGGATTGCCGCCCCAAATCGCGTATTGATCCATATGATACTCCTATCTCAATTTAAATCACGTATATTCTATATTACACTATTTTCCTGAAAATGTAAACGAAAACAATCACCAATGCCATTTTCAGTCTTCAGGTACTATTCACAGCCGCTTTCCTCACATGCGCAATCTCGCCCGCTTCGCGTGCTTTCCCGCCCCTTACGGGGCTAAGATTGCTTATGTGGGGAAAGTGACTGATTCTCAGTCAACTTGAAATGTATCATCAGACTCTTACAAGCTAGCTTGACGAGTCTGATGATACATTTCAAGTCAGCTGGGAATAGTAACTCAGGATGAAACATACAGCAGCGGATTCACCGCCACTCCATTCACCCGGATTTCAAAATGCAGATGAGGTCCTGTGCTGTTGCCTGTATTGCCGCTTAAAGCAATGCTCTGCCCCTGCACCACCGTATCGCCCACAGACACCAGCAGCTTGCTCAGGTGAGCATATCTGGTCTCCTTGCCGTCCGGATGCTGGATGTAAATACAATAACCGTAGCTGCTGCTCCACCCGGCCCTGGTGACCGTACCGCCGCTGGATGCGTACACTGTGGTTCCCACCGGGACAGCCCAGTCCACGCCCTTATGGGTCGTGCCCCAGCGCGAGCCAAAGCCCGAGGAAAGCGTGCCGCCGTAAACCGGCTTGATATAAGTAGGCGGAACCTGCGTGCCTCGCTCAACGATCTTGGGAACCGCCTCCATCAGCACATCCTCCACCAGCACATCCTTGTCCTCCTCTTCGCCGTTCAGGTAGGTCACATTGGCCACAATCTCCCTGTAGCCTGTGGAGGGATTCTGCAGGGTCTCGCTTTCCGTCGTATACCAGTCATCATTGTCAATATAGATCGTATCCGCGTCATACTCTTCCGCACGAAATTCCGTGGCAACATAAGCCACCGTCAGAGTAGAGGTGGGCACAGTGATAATCAGCTCCTGATCCACACGGATGATGGTACTCTCGCTCTCCAGCGCGTCATTCAGCTCAATCAGATCCTCCATGGGTACGCCGGTGGTCAGGGCAATCTGCCCCAGAGTATCGCCGCTCTGCACAGTGTAAATTTCATTCTCCAGATCCTCATTTAAAAGATCTGCCAGCACCTCCTCCGCGGTACTGATCTCCTCCGGTTCAAGGTAGCACTCCGCGATTTCAATTCGGTCCACAAAATACATTTCAAGGGCGCCCAGATCATAATCGTCCATCCCCAGCTCTTCCGCGTAGGTCTCCTCATCGAACAGCTCATCCTCCAGCACCGTGTAGCCTGCCAGATTTCTGTCCACGCTGCCGCTCTCCTCCTCATCGCCCTGATCAATCACGGCAGTCAGCACGGCAAAGGCGCGGCTGTCGTCAAATTGAATACTGACCTCAAAATCGCCGCCCAGATTATAGGTGTCCACAAACTCCTGGAGCACCTCCTGCACCTCTGATACGCTGGACAGCGCCGCCATGTAGCCGTTGATTTTCAGCATATAGGCACGCTCCAGGGTCTCCACCACACAGTCAGACAGAATAGTCTCCATGCTGGCTGTCATTTCCGCCTCGTCCGTCATGGTCCCGGCAATCATGTGCTGTCCCTCCACGGTAAGCTCCGCGGAGATAAAGGTGACCTCATCTGTCTGAGAGGTCAGCGCCTCCTTGGCCGTCTGAAAGCAGTGGTTGGCTGTCTGTTCATCCTCCGCCACACCTACATAAATAT
The DNA here is from genome assembly GCA_021199405.1 of Lachnospiraceae bacterium. GTDB lineage: Bacteria > Bacillota > Clostridia > Lachnospirales > Lachnospiraceae > RGIG6307. The sequence goes on along the minus strand of JAJQID010000038.1, from coordinate 6,598 downwards.
CGTTCACATAGACCTTATAGGAATTAACTTCTCCCCAGTCGCCGAGCTCCAGATTGGGGCCAAAAAGCATGCTGATAAAGAATACCCACAGTCCGCACAGGTATCCGAATGATAATGATGAGGTTTTTCCTGATATTTTCTTCTTATGATTTGCTGCCATTTTTTCTTACGCTATATCCAAAGGTTCCTAAGGGTCTGCCTGTGGCCAGATACTGTCCATGGGAATAGACAATGGGATTGGCCTTTTCCAGACAAAATCTGCCTTTTTCATCCAGATAACGATCGTCCGCGTGCACCGCTGCCACACGGGCCAGAAACATGGTATGAGTTCCCAGCGCCTTCTTTTCTGTCACAATGCATTCCATATTGACCGGGCTTTCCCCAATCAGCGGCGCGCCCACATGCTCCGCCGGCAGCGCGGTCAGTCCGCACTCTTTAAATTTGTCAATCTCCCTGCCGCTCTTTACTCCGCAGTAATCCGTGGCCCACACCAGCTCTTCCGTGACCAGATTGATCACAAATTCTCCCGTCTCCTCAATCATTGGGTAAGAATAACGCTGCGGCCGCACGGAAACAGACACCATGGGCGGGTCAGAACAGACCGTACCCGTCCATGCTATGGTAATGATATTGTGATTGCCCGCCCGATCCGCTGTACTGACCATAACCACCGGGAGCGGATAAAGCATATTGCCCGGCTTCCAGACCTGTTTTGCCATCAGATTTCCCCTTCTTCACTACAATCCTACATTCCGGTCAGATAATCAATCACGCCAAACTGTGCCAGAATCTGAAACACCACACCGATCAGAGACAGCGCCAGAGTGATCCCGATCAGAATCGTGTTGATCAGATGGGATTTCCTGCTCTCAAGCTGAAGCTGCGCCACCGAGGCCTGCAGCTCCTGCGTCTGGCTTTTCAGCCGCTTTACGGTCTCCTCTAAAACTCTGGAAGACTGCTCCTCCACCACAGCCTGGACATTCTTGTATACCTTCACATTCTCCCGATGTACATGATTCTCCATCTGATCCTGATATGTATGCATCAGCTCCTGAAGCGCTGCGTCCTCCGTTTCCCGCTCTTCCTCCGCCGAGGCCTCCGCTTCCGCCTCCTCCAGCTTTTGCAGGGAAAAATCACAGAGTTGATTGACCTTTTCTCCCAGCTCCACATTTTTCAGCTGAATATGGCGCATGGTCTTGCTGATCTCCTGATATTCGCCAAGCTGCTTTGTCAGCCTCTCTATCTGCTCTGAGAGGGCCTCGCTCTGTTCACGCAGAGCCTCACTTTGCTCTTTCAGAGCCTGTCCCTGCTCCTTCAGCATGGCTGCCTGTTCCTTCATGGCCTCCGCCTCCATGGCGTCCGCTGTCATATTCGCCTGCATGCTCTCCTGGGAAACCAGGCGCTGCGCCAGTCTGTCTATAAAATTATCCATCTGTATACCTCCCCAAAAGAGCCGCTGCCCATGGTCCGTTTTCTGAACGTTATAAAAAGGATTGTAACATCTTTCCCGTTGTTTTACAAGCCAAATACGATTTCATAACAGAATTTCACAGTAAAAATTTCTCTGCTGACAAGTCATATCCAATCTGTATTGTCCGAATCATACTGCATACTTCGCAGCCGGATTTTCTTGTGCATTTTTCCCATATATTTTTCTGTAAAAAATGATTTTTTGTATATTTTAACTCATTGTTCACATGCCGTTCATAATTTGTTCATGATTATACTGTATAGTAACAGCATAGCAAAGGGAAATTCCTTTCAAAATATTTGGGAAATCAGATATATTTTTTCATAATAAGCCCGGGCGCCAGCGCCCGGGCATTCCTCATTTAAAACGACAAAACGGAAGAAGCGTCAGCCTCTTCCGTTTTGCCGTTTCCTAAGGGAGTAAAAAGTTGGTATATTTATTCTACATCCTGCAGGGCAGCGAAGCCTTCCTCGCCGGTGCGGACTTTGACTACATTATCCAGGCTGTACACAAAGATCTTGCCGTCTCCGATATGGCCGGTATACAGCGCCTTCTTGGCTGTCTCCACCACATGCTCCACGGAAATCTTGGAGATAACCACTTCCACCTTGATCTTGGGAAGTAGGGTTGCATCCAGCTCTACGCCGCGGTATTTCTCGCCGGCGCCCTTCTGAATGCCGCAGCCCATAACGTTGGTCACTGTCATGCCGGTCACCCCAAGCTCATTCAATGCCCTTCTCAGTGCGTCGTAACGACTCATCTTGGCGATAATGACCACCTTGTGGATGCCGCTGTTCACAGGAGACGGTACCTCCACAACCGGAACGGCCGCGTTCTTTTTGGCCTCAGAGGCTGTCGCATAGTCGCTGGAGCCCAGGTCAGTGTTCTCATTCACATCCATCACACCGCCGGTCACATCCATGATAGAGAAGCCTGCGTAAGCGCTGGGAAGGCCATGCTCTGTGGCGTCAAGTCCGGTGATCTCCTCCTCCTCGGAGACGCGCAGACCCACAAGCGCCCTGATGACCAGGAATGCAATGGTAATGGTAACAACCGTCCAGGCCGCCACTGTCACAAAACCAGTCAGCTGAATGCCCAGAAGCTTGAAGCCGCCGCCGTAAAACAGTCCCACCAGCTCATTGCCGTTGGCGTCCGCGATGCTATAGCCCGGAGCGGAACTGGTGGCAAACAGGCCAACCGCAATGGTACCCCAGATACCGTTCAGGCAGTGAACCGCAACCGCACCCACGGGATCATCAATTCTCAGCACATTATCTAACAGCCACACACCAAAGACCACCAGCAGTCCGGCAACTGCGCCGATCACAATAGCGCCGAAGCAGTCCGTCACATCGCAGGGAGCAGTGATAGCCACCAGACCTGCCAGAGAAGCGTTCAGGCACATGGACACATCCGGCTTGCCGTATTTTAACCAGGTAAAGATCATGCAGACCACAGTCGCCACCGCGGGAGCCACTGTAGTGGTCAAAAACACGCTGCCAAGCTGCTCTACAGAGGTGCAGGCTGCGCCGTTGAAGCCGTACCAGCCAAGCCACAGGATAAACACGCCCAGGCAGCCGATGGGAAGGTTGTGTCCCGGGAAGGCGTTGACTTTGGTAATCTTGCCGTCCTTATCCTTCACAAACTTGCCAATTCTGGGTCCAAGGATCTTGGCGCCCACTAAAGCGGAAATACCGCCCACCATATGAATGGCGCAGGAGCCGGCAAAATCATGGAAGCCAAGCTGGGAAAGCCAGCCGCCGCCCCAGATCCAGTGCGCCTCGATGGGGTAGATCAGCGCCGAAATCACCGCGGAATAAATACAGTAGGATAAAAATTTGGTCCTCTCAGCCATGGCGCCGGATACGATGGTCGCTGTGGTAGCGCAGAACACCAGGTTGAACACGAAGTTGGACCAGTCAAAGTCCGCATAGGATGTAAAGATGTCAAAGCCCGGTTTCCCGATAAAGCCCATCCAGTCCTCACCCAGCAGCAGACCAAAGCCGATCAGAATGAACATGACGGTGCCGATACAGAAATCCATCAGGTTCTTCATCAGAATATTGCCGGTGTTCTTGGCTCTGGTAAAGCCCGCTTCCACCATGGCAAAGCCCGCCTGCATCCAGAACACGAGGGCCGCGCCGATCAGAAACCATACGCTAAAGACCTGACCGCTTACATATTCCATAATCTCAGTAGTCATAATATCTCCTCCTAAAACCTGTAAAAGCCATCATCCATCTGTCTGTTGACAACGCTTTTACAATAAAAAAGATGATGCAGGGGGGCATTCTCCTCATATATGCCTCCTTGCATCATCTGATTTTGAGCTGACAGCTATCCGTTCTCCGTCAGGCTCCGATATATTTTTTCACAATCCGCGGAAAAAAACAAAAGCACCGTGGATTACCCAACAGCGCCATTGCTTTATGCGATAAAATATATCACTGTTTTTTTTCGGTGTCAACGCGAAAAATTTATGGTTTTTTTATAATTTCAGAAATAATTTATATTACTTTTGCACAATAAATTCCTGCTGTTCCTCCTCTTTTTCCCTGTTCAGCTCCTGAATGGCCTCATTGATAACCTCCATCCTGCTGTCCAGATCAGCCACCATTTTGGAGCAGACTAAAAGCTCCTCGCGAAAGTCCTCCGGAACGGTGCCCTCGAATTTATATTTGATCTTGTGCTCCAGGGACGCCCAGAAATCCATGGCTACGGTACGAATCTGAATCTCCACTCTGGTATTCACGGTTTTTTCCGTCAGGTAAACGGGGATGGTAATGATCATGTGGTAGCTGCGGTAGCCGCTCTGCTTGGGATAGCGTATGTAGTCCTTGACAGAGATTACGCTGATGTCCTTCTGCTGGGCGATGATCTGGGCCAGCTCGTAGATATCGGAGGTAAAGGAGCAGATCAGGCGGATTCCCGCGATATCGTTGACCCGCTCCACCATGTTGGAGATGGTGGGCTCCAGACCGTAGCGGTTCAGCTTGCGCACGATGCTGTCAGGAGTCTTGATGCGGGATTTGATATGTTCAATGGGGTTATACTGGTGGACATGCTGAAATTCATCGTTGAGGATCTCCATTTTGGTCTCCACCTGTTTTAAGGCGGAGCGATAGATGAGGATGACCTCCTGCCAGCTTTCTATGTCGTAGTTTTTAATCGAATTTTCTTCCATTCCTGCTTCACTCATGTTATACTATGCCTGTTATTTTTTATACCAAAGGGTCGTGAGACACTTTATATAACGCTCTCTGTACAATGTACTGCTGCTTATACGCTCCGTTTCGCAGTCTTTTTTCCGGCGAAACGGATTCTATTAGAAAGGATACTGTGGCGCCATGTTTCGTATCTGGTTTAAACTGATCAAAGATAATCATCTGGTGAAAGACGCGGTCATCGGGGATTCCTCTGATGACACGCGCACACACAAAATTTTCCGCGCCATGGAGGAGGTCTGCTCTCAGTTTGACCTGGGGCAGCCGGTGTGGCTCGACGCTACAGTCAGGGACTTTCAGCGCCACTCCAAAGCGCGGTTTTTTCAGGATAATTTCATAGAGCACATTGACTTTGATTATATGGAAATTCAGGTGATCGAGGAGTAAGGCTCCGCGCCCGGCACTGCAGGCGGCGACTGTGGCTTTTACAACTCACAGCCGTCGATTACAGATTATCAACGGATACCAGAGCTTCTCAGTCCTCATATCCATTGGGATTCTGGCTCTGCCATCTCCAGGAATCCTCGCACATCTCCCGGATTCCGTACTGTGCTTCCCAGCCCAGCTCTTCCTTCGCCTTTGTGGCGTCTGAATAGCAGGTGGCAATATCGCCGGCCCTGCGGGGCTTGATGGAGTAAGGAATCTTCACGCCAGTGGCTTCCTCAAAATTTTTCACCACATCCAGCACACTGTAGCCCACGCCGGTGCCCAGATTGTAAATCTTTAAGCCGGCCTTCTCCTCAATCTTCTTCAGCGCTTTCACATGTCCCAGCGCCAGATCCACCACATGAATATAATCTCTTACGCCGGTGCCGTCCGGGGTATCATAGTCATTGCCGAAAACGCCCAGCTCCGCCCTTTTGCCCACGGCCACCTGAGTGATGTAGGGCATCAGATTATTGGGGATACCGTTGGGATTCTCCCCGATGGTGCCGCTCTTGTGGGCGCCGATGGGGTTGAAATAGCGCAGCAAAATCACGTTCCACTCCGGATCTGCCTTCTGCATATCGGTCAGAATCTGCTCCAGCATGGACTTGGTCCAGCCGTAGGGGTTGGTGCAGCTGCCCTTGGGACACTCCTCGGTAATGGGGATCACCGCCGGATCGCCGTACACAGTAGCGGAGGAGGAGAAAATAATATTTTTGCAATTGTGCTTTCTCATCACATCCACCAGCGTCAGGGTGCCGGAAATATTATTATTATAATACTCCCAGGGCTTCTCCACACTCTCGCCCACCGCCTTTAGGCCGGCAAAATGGATGCAGCTGGTGATATCCTCCTTCGAAAAGATTTCCTCCAGCGCATTCCTGTCCAGAATGTCCGCCTTATAAAAAGGCACCGGCTTGCCGGTAATGGCCTCCACCCTTTTTAAGGATTTCTCGCTGGAATTGCACAAATTGTCCACAACCACCACATCATATCCTGCGTTCTGCAGCTCCACTACGGTGTGGCTTCCGATGAATCCGGCCCCGCCGGTCACTAAAATTGCCATGGTACTTCCTCCTCTTAATATAAACATTACATTTTACAGTTCGATGCCGTTCTTTAAACATAATGCTCTGGCGCTCTCCACACTGTCCACGCCCGTCTTATTCTTGATGGGAGCGAATTCCTTCTCCCTCACCACCTCAAAGGGCAGGCAAGTGTCCAGCTGATGAATCATATCCAGCACCAGCTCCTCATATTTGTAGCCGTTGGGACTCTCCGGGCTTATATGCTGCCCGTTCTCATCAATGTGAGGAATCTTTTTTTCCACCACATGACAGGGCATTTTCCCATTGAAAAGAGTCTCCAGAGAATGAACATTGAACAGATAATTTAAAATCACGCCAAAATTATAAGCCGGATCCCCTTTCTCGTTCCTCGCCTCCACCATTTCATCCGTCAGCTCATAATACTCCAC
>JAJQID010000257.1 GCA_021199405.1 Lachnospiraceae bacterium | reverse complement strand
TGCTGCACGCAGTCATGGATGCTCTTCTGGGAGCTGCAGCGCTTGGGGATATCGGCCTGCACTTCCCGGATACGGATCCGGCATATGAGGGAATTTCCTCTCTGAAGCTTCTGGAACAGGTAGGAGAGCTTTTGACGGAGCATTTATTTTTTGTGGAAAATATTGACGCTACCATCATCGCCCAGGCGCCGAAGATGCGCCCTCATATTGATGAGATGCGGGTCAATATCGCTCATGCGCTGGGCATAGAGGTCGATCAGGTGAATGTGAAGGCGACCACCGAGGAAGGACTTGGCTTTACCGGACAGGGGGAGGGCATCTCTGCTCAGGCAATCTGTATGCTGACCAGCCCCATGGAGATGACTGCCGCGGATGTGACGGATGGAAGCCGATGTCAGGGCTGTGCTGGATGCGCAGGATTGGTGGATTGATTGGAGATTATTATGAGAATATATAACACTTTAACAAGAAAAAAAGAAGAATTTGTACCTCTGGAGGAGGGCAAGGTGAAGATGTATGTCTGCGGCCCCACCGTATACAACCTGATTCACATCGGCAACGCCCGCCCCATGATTGTCTTTGATACCTTTCGCAGATATATGGAGTACAGGGGTTACGACGTCAATTATGTGTCCAATTTTACAGATGTGGATGACAAGATTATCAAAAAGGCCAATGAGGAGGGCGTGGACTCCGCCGTCATCAGCGAGCGCTACATTGAGGAGTGTAAGAAGGACATGGCGGCCATGAACGTGAAGCCCGCCACCACCCATCCGAAAGCCACTGAGGAAATCGACGGTATGCTGGAGATGATCGGCACCCTGATTGAGAAGGGCTATGCTTATGTGGCGGAGGATGGAACTGTTTATTTCCGAACCAGATTATTTAAGGACTACGGCAAGCTCTCCCACAAGAATCTGGACGATCTGCAGGGAGGTATGAGATCTCTGCTGGTTTCCGGGGAGGACCAGAAGGAGGATCCGCTGGATTTTGTGCTCTGGAAGCCCAGAAAGGAGGGGGAGCCCTACTGGGAATCTCCCTGGTGTGAGGGCCGTCCGGGCTGGCACATTGAGTGCTCCGTCATGAGCAAGAAGTATCTGGGAGAGCAGATTGATATTCATGCCGGAGGCGAGGATCTGATTTTCCCCCATCATGAAAATGAGATCGCTCAGTCAGAAGCCGCCAACGGCAAGGAATTTGCCCATTACTGGATGCATAACGGCTTTTTAAATATTGACAATAAAAAAATGAGCAAATCAGAGGGCAATTTCTTTACCGTCCGTGAGATCGGGGAGCAGTATGACCTTCAGGTGCTGCGGTTTTTCATGCTCTCTGCCCATTACAGAAGTCCGTTGAATTTTTCCAGAGAGCTGATGGAAGCGGCCAGGAACGGTCTGGAGCGAATCCGCACCTGTGCTCAGAATTTAAAATTCCTTTCAGAAAATAATAAGACGCAGGAGCTGACCGGGGAGGAAAAGGAAAACCTGACCGGGGCACAGGCCTTTGTGGATAAATTTAATGCTGCCATGGATGATGACTTCAATACCGCGGACGCTCTTTCGGGTGTTTTTGAGCTGGTGAAGTTTGCCAACAGCACGGCCGGTGAGGAAACCTCCCGGGCATACGCGAAGGCGCTTCTGGACATATTGCTGACGCTGACGGACGTGTGCGGACTGATCGTGTTAAAAGAGGAAGAGCTTCTGGATCAGGACATTGAGGAAAAGATCGCACAGAGACAGGCGGCCAGAAAGGCAAAGGATTTTGCCAGGGCAGACGCCATTCGTAAGGAGCTTCTGGATCAGGGCATTATTCTGGAGGATACCAGAGAGGGCGTGAAGTGGAGACGGGCGTAGAAGAACAGAGGAATTTGGCAGCAGAGGAGATCCTCAAAGTGGAGGAATGCCGGACAAAGCAGATGGATTTTCCAACCATCATGGAAGAATTCTCTCTGAAGTGTCCCGACGCGAAAAGCTATTCCTCTCTTGCTCTTGCCTATATCGGCGACTGTGTCTACGATCTGGTGATCCGCACCCTGGTGGTGGGACAAAATCATACCAGTGTCAATGACCTGCATCATAAGACCATTCATTTTGTGAAGGCGGAAAGTCAGGCTGACGTGGCGGACGCACTGTCGGAATATCTGACTCATGAGGAGGCGGAGGTTTATCGCAGGGCCCGCAACGCCAAATCCAACACGAAGGCCAAGAACGCTTCCATTGTGGCATATCGCAAGGCCACCGGTCTGGAGGCAGTGATCGGCTATTTATATATACAGAATAAGACGGACAGAATCCTGGAGCTGATGAAGCTTGGACTGAAAGCAACCGGGATGCATTAAGGAAAATATATGGAAAAAAAGGAATTTACCATTGAGGGCAGGAATGCTGTCATCGAGGCTTTTCGGGGCGGGAAGCCCATCGACAAGCTATTTATTCTGGACGGCTGTCAGGACGGCCCTGTTTCTACGATTAAAAGGGAAGCCAGAAAGCGGGACGTGCTGATCAAATATGTGGATAAGGAGCGCCTGGATCAGCTTTCCCAGACGGGCAGGCATCAGGGCGTGATCGCAATTGCGGCAGCATACGAGTACGCCCGGATGGAGGATATTTTTGAGCTGGCGCAAAAGAAGGGGGAACCGCCTTTTGTGATACTGCTGGATAATCTGGAGGATCCTCACAATCTGGGGGCGATCCTGCGCACCGCCAATCTGGCCGGAGCCCATGGCCTGATCATTCCCAAAAACAGGGCGGTGGGACTGACTGTCGCAGTGGCACGTACCTCCGCGGGAGCCATCAATTATACACCGGTGGTGAAGGTGACCAATCTGGTGCAGACCATTGAGGAGCTGAAAAAGAAAGGGCTGTGGTTTGTCTGCGCGGACATGGGCGGAACCCTTATGTATGACCTCAACCTGACGGGACCTATCGGTCTGGTTATTGGAAATGAGGGGGAGGGCGTAGGCCGCTTGGTGCGGGAGCACTGTGATATGACGGCAGCTATCCCGATGAAGGGGGATATTGATTCTCTGAACGCGTCCGTGGCGGCGGGAGTGCTCTCCTATGAAATTGTGCGCCAGAGACTTTTGGGAAAATAAGCATGTGGGAAAATTATCAGGAGCTTTCGGACGAGGCTCTGATTGAAAGATACAGAGCCGGAGATCCTCAGGTGGCTGACTTTCTGATGAATAAATACAAAAATATGGTCAGAAGTCAGGCAAAGGATCTGTACATGCCGGGGGCGGATACCGAGGATCTGTTACAGGAGGGAATGATCGGACTGTTCAAGGCGATCCGGGATTTCAGGCCGGAACAGGGGGCAGCTTTTTTTACCTTTGCATACCTGTGCGTTTCCCGTCAGATGCTGACAGCTGTCAGGGCGTCTGCCAGGGAAAAGCATGAACCTCTGAATAATTATATTTCCCTGACCGGGCAGGAGGATTCCGGTGTACCAGGAGGGAAGGAAGCGATTCTTGGAGGGGAGGACAGAGTGAATCCCGAGCAGCTTTTGCTGGAGAGGGAGGATATGGAACAGCTGGAGGCGGTGCTCACGCAGAGGCTCAGCGCCATGGAGAAGGAGGTGCTGGATTTGTTTGTGTCGGGTCTGTCCCAGAAGGAGATTGCCGGCCGGCTTGGATTAAAGGAAAAGTCGGTGGACAATGCGCTGCAGCGGGTGCGCACCAAGCTTCGCGGGGTACTGCTGCATTCCACTAAGAGAGGATAGTCTATGAATTACAGCAAGAAGGGACTGAAAAAAAATCAGAAAGCCCTCAACTCAAAGGCACCGAAGATGGCGCATAAGCTGCTTATTACTCTGGCGGGAGCTCTCTGTGTCTGTATACTGGGAGTCGTGATTGTGGCAGTATCGGCGGTCATCGGCGTTTTTGACGCCTGTATCGATACGGCTCCGGATATCAGCGCCTCGGATGTGATCGCCAGCGGGCAGTCCAGCTTTGTGTATGACAATCAGGGCAACCAGATCGCCAAGCTGGTGGCCAGCAATTCCAACCGGATTTCCGTCACCATTGATGAGGTGCCGGAGGATCTGCAGCATGCCTTTGTGGCCATTGAGGACAGCCGCTTCTATGAGCATAACGGTGTCGATGTGATCGGTATTATCCGTGCGACCATCAGCGGCATACGAAACGGGTTTGATTTTACCTCCGGCGCCAGCACCATCACCCAGCAGCTGATCAAAAATACGGTGTTTGAGGATTTCGTCAATGAGTCTACGCTGGAGAGCATCACCAGGAAGATTCAGGAAATCTATCTGGCCATTCAGCTGTCAAATGAGCTGTCCAAGGATGAGGTCCTGATTCGCTATCTGAACACCATCAATCTGGGGCAGAACTGCCTGGGGGTTCAGTCCGCGGCGCTGCGTTATTTTAATAAGGATGTATCCGAGCTGACGTTGTCCGAGTGCGCGGTGATTGCCGCGATCACCAAGAATCCGGAGGGCTACAATCCTATCAAAAATCCGGAGGCCAACGCCGAGCGGCGGGAGGATGTACTGGACGCCATGCTGGAGGAAGGTTATATTACTCAGGCGGAGTATGACGAGGCCATGGCGGACGACCCTTATTCCAGAATCCAGGCGGTCAATGAGATTTATACATCGGAGGATGATGTGACGTCCTATTTTGTGGACGCGGTGACAGACCAGGTTTATGATGACCTGATCGAGGCGGGCTATACGGAATCTCAGGCGTACAATCTGCTTTACAGTGGCGGCATCACCATCAATTCCACCATGGATCCGGACATTCAGGCGATTGTGGATGAGGTGATTCTGGACGAGAGCAATTATCCAAGGACCTATTATCAGCTGGAATATGCCCTCAGCGTGACCAGAGCCAACGGCGATGTGGAGCACTTCAGTACGGAAATGATGGAGAGCTATCTGGAGGAGATCAGCTACAGCGACAACAGCTACTCGACCAAGTCTCCCATGCTCTTTACCAGTGAGGAGGCGGCTCAGGAGGCCATCGATCTGTATCAGGCATACGTACTGGAGGAAGGGGATGAGGTATTGGCCGAATCCATTACCCTGACACTGGAGCCTCAGACCTCTGTCTGTATCATTGACCAGAGCACCGGTTATGTGGTGGCTCTCAGAGGAGGCCGGGGAGAAAAGACAGTCAGCAAGGCCTTCAACCGGGCCACGGAGGCGACCCGTCAGCCGGGTTCCACCTTCAAGGTGCTGGCGGCTTACGCGCCGGCGCTGGATCTGGGAATGACGCTGGCGGATGTGCAGTACGACGCGCCCTTTGCCTACACCAACGCGGGGAATGATGAGGATAACCGTCTTGTGAAAAACTGGTGGACCGACTACAGAGGCTTCAAGAATTACCGCTATGGTATTCAGTGGTCCGCCAATGTGGTCACGGTCAAGCTTCTGACCATCCTGACTCCCAGAATGGGCATGAATTATCTGCTGAATTTTGGTTTTACCACGCTGATTTCGGAGACAGATGAGAACGGCAATACGGACGTGACCCAGTCCCTGTGTCTGGGCGGCATTACCAACGGTGTGACGAACCTGGAGCTGACTGCAGCCTATGCTTCCATTGCCAATGGAGGGACCTATATTGAGCCCACCCTGTACACCACGGTGCTGGATAGCGACGGAAACGTGATACTGGACAGAACCAGCGGCGAGACGAGACAGGTGATACAGGAGAGCACCGCATGGCTTTTAATTGACGCCATGAGAGACTGCGCCAGCAGCGGAACCGGCTCCCGCGCCAATTTCTCCGGCATGGATGTGGCGGTGAAGACCGGCACCACCACGGCCAACCTGGATGTGTGGGTCACCGGCTTTACCTCCTACTATACCTGCAGCGTGTGGCTGGGCTTTGACCAGAATAACAAGAGCGGCGGCTTAAGCGCCGATGAGACAAAGGCCCATCTGAATATCTGGAGGCAGATCATGTCCGCTATCCATGAGGATCTGGAGTATGAGGAGATCATGGAGATGCCGGACAACATCATACAGGTGGAGGTATGCTCTACCTCCGGCAAGCTTCCCATCGAGGGAATATGCGATGGCTGCGTTTATACAGAATATTTTGTGGAGGGTACCGAGCCCACGGAATACTGCGATGTGCATTATGTGGGCTGGATCTGCGACGAGGATGGTCTGCCGGCTACGGAATACTGCCCCAGTGCCACCTATGGCATCTGTGAGGTGCTGCCGCTGCAGGATGAGGCTCTCTGGGAGGGCATCGAGGCCGCGGGAGAGTCCATCGGCGGTGAGATCAACTACTGTCATCACACCTACGAATATATGATGGAAACCTATGGAACGGCGGAGGTGACCCATGAAAGCACCGTGACGGAGAGCACGGAGGATACGGAAGGAACAGAAAGTACCGGAACGTATGAGGAGACGTATGTTGATACCGGGGAATAAAGCGGAAATGACTTAGCCGTTTACCATAAAATCATTTTTTTGAAGGCACAGCCCGTTTGATCGCATTCATTTGTGGTCAGACGGGCTTTTTGCGTGTAAAAAATTTATGGGGATGATTTCCTTCCCCTTTCAGCGCCGGTTTCTATGATAGAATATCTGACATGTGCAGGCGGAGAAAGCGGTACAGAGTTTAACCTGACAGTGAAACGGAATCTGTATTTTGGGATGAAAGAATGTGATCGGAAAAAGAATACACTTTGATTTTGCTGTTTTATCATAAGCCTGCCTGTGCAAAACAGTTTACGGAGGAAAAGAAAATGACGGATGAAAGAAAAACAATGGGTGGACTGCGCATGGATGGAGGCAGAAGCATGGCGAAGGGATGGAATGGGACGGACAGCGTGAGTGCGGAAGTCATGATCGTCACCATGGAATCCATTGAGGAATACCTTCTCTGGCTGAAGGGCGAGGAGCGGGCGCAGAACACCATTCAGAAATACAGCAGGGACCTGCGGAACCTGCTCCGGTGGCTGGAATCCCGTCCCCTGACCAAAATTCTGACCACGGAGTGGAAGGAAAGCTTACAGACCGGTTACGCGGCTACCAGCGTCAACTCCATGCTGGCGGCAGCCAACGGCTTCTTCAAATGGATGGGCTGGCGGGACCTGAGCCTGAAATTCCTCAAAATCCAGAGGAAGGTATTCTGTGATAAAAAGAAGGAGCTGGACGAGGAGGACTACAAAAAGCTGATCGCGGCGGCGGAGAATCTTGGAAAGAAGCGGCTGGCCCTGCTGATCGAGACCCTCTGCGGCCTGGGACTGAGGGTCTCGGAGGTGAAATATATCACAGTGGCGGCGGCCCGGACCGGCCAGGCGGAGATCCGGATGAAGGGCAAGGTGCGCACCGTCATGATCCCCTCAAAGCTCTCCCGCAAGCTTTTGAAATACGCCAAAAAGAATAAAATTGAGTCAGGGGAAATCTTCATTACCAGAAGTGGGAAGGGCCTGTCCCGCAGCCAGATCTGGAGGGAGATGAAGAGACTGAGTGAGGTCGCGGGCGTGGACCCGGAGAAGGTATTCCCCCACAACCTGCGCCACCTGTTCGCCCGTACTTACTACAATATCTATGCGGATATATCGAAGCTGGCGGATGTGCTGGGCCATTCCTCCGTGGAGACCACGAGGCTTTACCTGATTTCCAGCGGGGAGGAGCATGCAAGGCAGCTGGAGAAGCTGGGGCTGGTGTCGTGAGGAGAGCCCTCTGACAGCGGGCGGCATCCGCATAACTAATGCATTTGAGCCGGGGTGCAAGAGTAAGATTACCTGCCGGAATTGCCATGGAAGGACAGAGGCAGTTTCCTCCATTTATGAGATAATCTCCGTAAAAAGACAGAACAACCGCAGATTTTTGGCAAAAGGCAGACATGGATCATGGCATAAAAAATGTATCCATAATAAGCATTATGGATACAAAAACTACCACACACAGT
>JAJQID010000201.1 GCA_021199405.1 Lachnospiraceae bacterium | reverse complement strand
CTTTTCAGATACACCGGATCCTCATTTCTCGCCCAAAAGCACAAATTTTTTTCATATCCCCGTTTCAGGTAAAAGCGTTCCGCCGTATACGTTGTCAGAACTACATACCCGATATCTCTTTCCCTGAAATACTCTTCAACCAGCGCCAGCAGCTCCGTTCCGTGTCCGTTGTTTCGGTACTCCCGGGCAACCCAGAACTCACGCACAAACCCCAGTTGAACCCTGAAAAACCAGCTGCCCATATTCATAACGGTAAACTCGATAAACCCGATGATCCGCCCGGTCTCCGAACAGCGGACAAACATAAGGTTCTCCCCATTTTCATCATGCTCCATTTCCTCAAACAGAGCGTCCCAGTCCCTCGCTTCAAGACCAATCTCTGCGAAATATTCCCGAAAGGCCCGCTGAAATGCCGGACTTTTAAAATCATTTACAAGAAAATCTCTGTACATGGCTTTTCCTTTCCTTCTTTTTCGCCATTATACCTTTGAGCCAAAATTGTTGCAATATAAATAATCTTTCCCTGGAAGGAAATCATACACCAAAGGCAAAGTTTACAAACGGATTATGTTTTTCACAAATTCTTAACGGGTTTTCACCAAAACGCCACAGGATTTCCAAAATTCATTCACAGGCCAATGGCAGAATATAGTTATCCGAAAGGGATAAGGCAATTCAGACAATGTGCAGAAAGGGGTGTTATATTATGTACGATGACAATATAAATGAACAGAACAATCAATATGGATATACGCAACCGGAAAACGGGCAGGAGGGCAAACAGCCGAAGCATCGAAAGAAAGGCCGTTCGGGAGCCGCGAAAACAGTAGCGCTGGCGCTGTGCTGCGCACTGGTCGGCGGGGCCGCAGGGGCGGGAGCCACGTTGGCGGTCAGCCATGCTTCCTCCGCTGAAACAGACACCACAACCATACTGACAAGCTCCCGAGAAGCGACAGAAGTGTCAGTGGAGCTGGTTTCTTCCACCGGGGAAGAGATGACGGCAGCCGAGGTTTATGCCGCAAATGTGAATGCTACCGTGGGCATCACCACAAGCATCACAACCAATTATTTCGGGTATACGACTACATCGGCGGCATCCGGCTCCGGCTTCATTATTTCCTCAGACGGATATATCCTGACCTGTTATCATGTGGTTGAGGACTCGGACGCAATTACCGTCAGCACCTATGACGGATCATCCTATGAGGCGGAGCTGATCGGCTACGATGAGGACAATGACCTGGCCGTTCTGAAAATAGAAGCGTCCGATTTACAGGCTGTGGTATTGGGCAGCTCTGATGATCTGAACATTGGAGACGGCGTGGTGGCCATCGGCAATCCCCTTGGGGAGCTGACCTTCTCCCTGACCTCCGGAGTGGTAAGCGCGCTGGACCGGGAGGTCACTTTATCCACCGGCCTTACCATGAACCTGATTCAGACGGACTGCGCCATTAACTCCGGAAATTCCGGCGGCGCTTTATTTAACATGTACGGCGAGGTGGTAGGAATTGTGAACGCCAAGTATTCCAGCAGCTCTTCCGGTACCTCCATAGACAACATCGGCTTTGCCATTCCGATCAGCCAGGTGACAGATATTGTGACAAGCATTATCGAAACCGGTACTGTTGAAAGCCCATACATCGGCGTGACCATTACAGATATCACTACTACGGCGGCAGCGAATACCGGTCTGACGGAAGGGGCGGTGATATATTCAGTTGTAGAGGACAGTCCGGCGCAGGAAGCCGGTCTGCAGGAAGGGGATGTAATCACCAGAGCCAACGATACCGAAATTACCTGCAGCGATGATCTGGTAACCTTTGTCTCCAAATCCTCGGTTGGCGATGAAATCATTCTGACTGTGAACCGGAACGGGGAGACCATGGAGATCACCGTTACCGTAGGCGTTCAGGCAGAGTCAGCCCTTCCGGAGGTTGAGAATACCGGCAATGACGACGGTTCTCAGGGTAATGACGGCTCTCAGGGCCAGGACGGCCGGGGCGGCAATGGAAGCATGAACCCCTTCGAAGGCAGCAGTCCAAACGGAAATAATCATTCCCAATCCGGAGGGCAGTCCTCTGACAACCCACTATAAATCTTGATTAAAAGTTTTATTCTCTTTTTCTATATTTCTCCTATATGACAGAGCCGCTCCACACAATCGGAGGCGGCTCTGCGATATTTTTCTTTGTTTCCCATTTTTCTCAAAATAAAAATTTCCGCTTTCGCCTTATGAGACATCCAGCTCTGCCAGCGCCTGCTCATAGCACTCCTCCGGAATCTGCGGGTAATGACATTCTCCCGTTCTCTCCCGACAGATTTCCATGGCTCTGTTCAACACCGCGCCGTGAGATAATGTCTTTAAGACACCTCTCCAGCGCGATATTATCTCCGTGAATATCCGATAGAACCGCGATGTTCATCCGCGTTTGTCTCCTTTGTTGATTTTATATTTTAACAGATACAATGCAATGAGCCAAAAAAAGCCTCATCCATGCACCAGCACTCCCGTAAACCGGGGCACATGAAAAAAAGGTTACATCCGACACTTAAATCACTTCTCCTCTTCTATTTCTCATCCACAACCTGAAGGATGTAAAATTTCAGATAATAACTCTCATCCGCCGCCCATAGAATCGGGTGGTCCGGCGCCTGAGTACGAAATTCAACCTGACGCAGACGTTTATGTGCGCTCCGCGCTGCCTGGCCGATCACTTTCGTAAAAGTCTCGTAATCCATGAAATGAGAACAGGAGCAGGTTGCCAGATAACCGCCGTTTTTTACCAGCTTCATGCCCCGCAGATTGATCTCCCGATATCCCTTCGCAGCGTTCTTAATCGAGCTGCGGGATTTTGCAAAAGCGGGCGGATCGAGAATCACCACATCGTACTGCTCTCCCCTGCGTTCCAGTTCCGGCAGCAGTTCAAGCACATCATGACACTCGAAGCGCACGGTACCCTCAAGCCCGTTCAGACGGGCATTCTCCTGTGCCTGTGCCACCGCCAGCTCTGACGCATCCACGCCCAGCACATCCGACGCTCCCGTGATTCCTGCATTCAGCGCAAAGGAACCCGTATGTGTAAAACAATCCAGCACCTTCGCGCCCCGGCACAACCTCTGAATGGCCAGACGATTGTATTTCTGATCCAGGAAGAATCCGGTCTTCTGTCCATCCCGCACATCTACAATATACTTCACACCATTTTCTTCAATCGGGACCTTCGTATCAAATTCTGCTCCCAGAAAGCCCTTTATTCGCTCCATGCCTTCTTTCTCACGTTCTTTGGCATCGCTGCGTTCATATACCCCTCGGACTGCAAGGCCGTCTGCTGCCAGAATTTCCTTTAAAATAGCTACGATCTGTTCTTTAAACTGATCAATTCCCAGCGCCAGCGACTGCACCACCAGAACATCCGCATATTTGTCAATGACCAGACCCGGCAGAAAATCCGCATCGCCAAATACCAGACGGCAGCTGCAGTTGCTTACGTTCTTTTCATTATTATCATCCGCTCCGCATATCAGCCCCATCGTTTTCTTTCTGTAATCCCATGCGTTCTGTAAACGCATTCGCAGAAATGTCCCGTCAATCTCCTGCCCGGCATTCCGCGTCATGAGACGAATGCGAATTTTGGAATTCTGGTTGATAAATCCCCGTCCCAGCGGATAACCATCATAATCATGCACTGTTACAATGTCTCCATTATGAAAGGTTCCGGTTATGCTCTCGATTTCGTTATCATAGATCCAGAGGCCGCCGGATTTGACCGTGCGTCCCTCACCCTTTTTTAAAATAACCAGCGTATGATTGCCCATACTGCCTTCCCTTCCTTTCACTTTGATTTTGACCGCCGCTTTGTCTGTTTGATGGCAGCCTGACATACGGTTTCAGACTCAGAATCACATACTGATCCCGTTATCATTTTTGCTTTCATAATAATCCATCTCTCCAGATAAGATCAAGTATCATTTATCTTTCTCTGATCCCGTAGCCTGCAGCCGCCGCAATGGCCGCAAGACAGAGGTTGACAGCCCAAAAGAGCCCATAGCCCATATCGACCCTGACGAATACGCCTCCCGGAAATAGAACTGAAAAGAATTTCTTTCCACATCCTTGAATCTGTAGTAAAATACAAAAAGAAGTAAACGCTGCAGCAACGAGGTAATAAGGAATGAGCAAAGACCCTTTCAAAAATTACATGAAGGAAGCCGAACCGGACAAGCGCGCTGGTCCGGGCAAATTATAATGACCTGAAAAATGGTATACATGAAACGACAGAATACCTCGAACTGTTTTTACGCAATCTCCTGCTAAATGAAAACCATCCGCTCCATAACCGGACAATGCACATCAGCAGAACCCTCAAAGTACCGAAAAAAGCGAACATTGCCTCTCAGGCAATGAATATTGATCCGGGAAAAGTGAACATTGAAACAAAAAAAGCGAATATTCATCCTTCAAAAACGAACATTGAAGATATATTTACACCCAAAACAGCTTCCCACGTTCAGAAACTGATATCAGTGTTTGGTTCGCATACTGTCTTTGGCCGGTCTGATGTTCAGGAGGTACTTGGGTTGCAGGCAACCCGAAGCTCTGCTCTGCTTCGCGAGATGGCAGAAAAGGGCATTATTGAGCCGGTATATGGCCGCGGAAAGGGTAAGTATCGTTTCCGGCCACAATAAAAGAGGCGCCTACAGCGCCTCAAAAAACTCCATGATCATATCATCATACCCATACATTTCCTCGTGGCCAAACTCCGGGTAGATATAATTCTTCTTGGGCGCGGTGATTTTGTTATAGGAAGCAAACTGCGCGGAGGGCAGGCAGATCGTGTCGCACAGGCCCGTGGCCGTGATCACGTCAGCGCGAAGCCATTTCACGAAATTCTGTACGTCAATGTAGCCCAATCGGGTAAAAATCTCCGTCTCCCGCTCGTGACGTGGATCAAACTGGCGAAAATAGTACCGTAACCCCTCATAGGCGTCATGGGAAAGACCCATATCCCACATACGCTTGTAATCAGAAAGATAAGAAGAATAGACTGCGCATTTTCTGATCTGCGGCATCAGGGAAGCACAAACAAGGCTCAGCGCCCCGCCCTGAGAGCCACCGGTCACAGCAATTCTGTTATCATCTACGAAGTCCATCTCCATGATCACCTTCGCAAGAATATAGGTGTCCAGAAAAACATCCCGCATGAGCAGGTCGTTTTTCTCCCCGTCCAGTCCCCGGATAAAGGGAGTCGTGTAGGTCGTTCCCGGCACACCGCCCACATCCTCTGAGCCGCCTCCCTGTCCCCTGACTGCCATGGAGATCGCGGCCCGGCCGCACAGTACATGGGGCAGCAGGGATGTCCAGCTGTACTCGCCGTCAGACAGCCCATGGAAAAGAAGCACCGCGGGGATTTTCTTTTCTTCGGACAAATGAACCGGCAGCGCCACCCGGGAATGAATCCGGGCGCCCTTCGTCCCGGTAAAATAAAGATCATAGCAGTCCGCTCCGGTCACGGAAAAGCTGTTTTTTTCCATCTCCACATGATAATCCAGGCTGTCCGCCTCCCGCTTCGCCTCCTCCCAGTAGGCGTCAAAATCCTCCGGGCAGGGGGTAGAGCCCATATAGGTTTTCAGTTCCTGTACAGACATGTCCATTGTCATCCTTCTCCTTATTTCCTCTTTATTTTTATTCTTCTTTATAGTAAACAACAAATGATTTTGTCGTTCCCTATAATATCACTTCCATTCCCGCAGCACAACACTTCCTATAGCTGTTTTTTCTTCCTGCATGAATGCATATATATCAATGAAGATCAGGGAACCTCCGGAAAGATCTGGCAGGTGAATCTGATGGAATATTTCTGGTATATCATTGCGGCTCTGGGCGCAGGAATTGACACGAGCCTGGCCGGATTGTCCGCGGCAACGGTGATGGTGCCGATACTGATTGTCCTATGCTTCTCCTTTGGCGGAGAGTACGGCGCCTATCTGGTGGGAAACGTGGTGCTGGGCGGGTTTACTCTGTTTTTGACCTTCTGCATATCGGCACAGCCGCCCTTCTGATCACGCTGTTCTGGGGCATCCTGACTTTCCTGCAGCAATGATCTCACGGTTCTGACGCTTTCAATCGCGTTTATGATCGCCATTCATCTCTTGCGTATTGACAAACATTATTTTCTTCTGTTAAAACAAAAATGTCAGGAACCGGAAATATTTCTCTGCCCCAAACCGGGACATGGATCAAGGCAATATCCATCATGTTCGGCAGACGGGCGGCAGACGGAAAAAGGAGCGTCTATGGAGATCATCAATCTTGCGGGAATCTGGAACTACACCACCAACACAGGAGAGACCGGCCCATTTACACTGCCCGGCTCCACCTGCGACAACCAGATCGGCCGAAAACAGGAATATTACACGGATTTAAATGAGCAGACCGTTCGTGCACCCCGGGAAAGATATGAATATATCAGCTCCCTCCTTTTAACGCGGGAAATTGAAATTCCTGATTCCTGGGAAGGCAGCGATCTGAGCCTTTTTCTGGAACGGGTCAATATCGCGTCCGAGCTCTTCATTGACGGAAGACAGATCGGCCGACAGATCATGGAGCTGAGCGCGCCGCACATTTACAGGATCAGAGAACTCACTCCGGGCAGGCACACCCTCACCCTGCGAATCGACAACCGCGACTTCATCGGCCTCGACGGCATGGCCAGCGGCTACAGCATCGACACCCAGGGCATCTGGTGCGGCATGATCGGCAGGATTGAGCTGCAGCGGGAAGCCCCCACCCACCTGGAGGATATCCAGGTCTATCCGCAGGAAAACGGCATCGAAGTGAAATGCACGATTGCGAACCGCTCTGACGCAAAGGTTTCCGTCGATGAAAGCAGAAAATCCGGCTTTATCACAGCAGAACTGTCCTTGACGGACCCGGACGGGAATAGATTGCCGGTAAAGACAGAAGCTGTCCGCCTTTTTACTTCCCGACAGCCTGTAAGATTTTTTTATGAAATGAAAAATATCCGCTGGTGGAACGAATTTCACCCTGAGCTGTATACACTTAAAATCTGCCTGTATCAGCAGAAGTCTTTTGAAATCAATCCCACTGCCGAACCCGTGTCAAAAATGGTTTTTGATGAAAAAACTGTCCTCTTCGGCATGCGCATGATTTCCGTAAAAAATAAGCAGTTTTACTTAAACAACCGCCCGCTCTCCCTGCGCGGCACCATAGACTGCGCCCAGAATATGCTCACCGGCTATCCTGACATGGACAAATCCTCCTGGCGCTGCAGATTTTCCATTATCAAATCCTATGGGCTGAACCATGTGCGTTTCCACGCCTGGTGCCCGCCTGAGGCCGCCTTTGCCGCCGCCGATGAACTGGGACTGTACCTGTCTGTGGAGATGCCTTTGTGGCTCAACAGGGACGTATGTGCCCTGGAATTTGGGGACGACCCTGCTCACCAGCTGTATTTTATGCAGGAAGCGGAGACCATCTCCCGGACATACGGGAACCACCCTTCCTTTCTGTTATTTTCCAACGGAAATGAGATTCTGGGAGACTTCTCACTGCTGGAGGAAATCACCATACAGATCAAAGCTCTGGATCCCCGCCGCCTGTACACCCTGACCTCCAACTTCGATCATCCGTTGTCCCCCTGTGAAGATTATCTTTGCTCCTTTTCCGCTTACGGCAACCGGGTGCGGCTGCATGATAAGCAATTGTTCGATGCCACCGCAGAATCGACCTGTACAGATTACACGAAAGCAGTGAAAGAGACTCCTGCCCCTGTCATTTCCTTTGAAGTGGGCCAATACTGCGTCTATCCCGATGTAGATTCCTGTGAAAAATTCACCGGCAACATGCTGCCTGTCAATTTTGACGTGATCCGGCAGTTTATGAA
>JAJQID010000212.1 GCA_021199405.1 Lachnospiraceae bacterium | reverse complement strand
AATTCCAGCCCCATTCCCGGGCAGTATACCGGGATAGAGAGTCTGGTGTACTCCCAAAACGGCCTGGCTGCCATTATGGCCGCAAATATTAACGCCCGGCTGGAGGCCATCGGCTTTGCTGACCAGGGCGTCAACGAAAGACCCGATCTGGCAGTGTTGCGGCGCACCTATATGCCGGCGGTTTTAGTGGAGGTTGGCTTTATCAACAATGATAAGGACAACGCTATCTTCGACCAGAAATTTTATCAGGTGGCGAATGCTATTGCCCAGGGAATACTGGAAAGTCTGTAAATTCACCGTAAAAAACAGTGTGCCGCTCCGGTTCATCCAGACAGCACACTGGTTTTATGAAGGATCATCCATTCTTCTTCCCCGTCTTTTCATGCAGTAGATACCACAGACTGCCAGTCAGGCACACCGAGGAATAGGTGCCGCAGACAATGCCAATCATCAGAGGCAGCGCAAATTCTCTGATGGAAGTCACGCCCCAGATATAAAGGCAGGCTACCATGACAAAGGTTGTCAGCGAGGTGAAAATGCTTCTGGACAGGGTCTGAGTGATGGAATTGTTAACGATGTCCTCTGTTTTCGCGTTCTTTTTTGCCTCCTTCATGTTCTCGCGGATTCTGTCAAAAATCACGATGGTAGCGTTGATGGAGTAGCCTACAATGGTCAGAATACAGGCGATGAAGGTATTGCCCACAGTAATTCTGGAAACAGCGTAAAAGCCCAGTACAATCAGCACATCATGCACCAGCGCCGCCACAGCGCTGAAGCCAAAGCGGATATCGCTGAACCGCAGGCGGATGTAAATCAGCATGCACACCACCGCCACCAGCACGGCAACCACAGTTTCCCTTTTGGTCTCAGAGCTGATGGTGGAGCTGATGGTCTCGGAGGTGATCAGCTCGTCATTGACGCCGTAATTTTCCACCAGAGCCACCCGAAGCTCCTCTCTCTGCTCCTGAGTCAGAGTCAGAGTCTTGATAATGACCTCCTCCCCACCGTCCGCTACCTGAGCCTGAATGCTGCCGCTGCCGGTAATCTCCCCAAACAAAGGCACGATCTCCTCATCCACCCACTCCAGCGTCACGCTGTCCTCAAAGGTGATGCTGGTGGAAGTACCACCGGAAAACTCCAGCCCGTAATTGAGGCTTCCCTCTCCGTTTGCCCCATGATACACCATAAACGCCATGCCGACAACGATCAGAACGCCGCTGAGCGCGAAGAAAATATGCCTTTTTCCCAGAAAATTGATGGTCTTATGCTCTTTCGCGACACCATAAAATTTCTTGCTCTTAAGGCCAATCGCGTAAAATGCGTTCACCAGCAGCCGGGTAATGACCAGCGAAGTGAACATGGACAACGCAATACCCAGCATCAGCGTCAGCGCAAAGCCCCGGATCACACCGCTGCCCATGACCATCAGCACCAGAGCCGCGATCATGGTGGTCACGTTGCCGTCCAGAATGGCGGAAAAAGCCTTGTCAAAGCCACTTTTGATGGAGCTTTTCACTGTCTTGCCGGCTGCCAGCTCCTCCCGGATTCTGGCAAAAATAATCACGTTGGCATCCACCGCCATACCGATGGACAGAATAATACCCGCCACGCCCGGCAGCGTCAGCGTCAGATCAAAGCCGTGAATCAGCACCACAATGGCCGGTACATACATGCACAGCGCCAGTCCCGCGCAGAAACCTGGCAACAAATACACCGCGATCATAAACACAATGATAATGATCAAACCCACAGCGCCGGCCTGCAGGCACTTCTTAAGCGCCTCGCCGCCCAGCTGGGCGCCCACCACCTTATTGTAGACCTCCTCCAGTTCCAGATTCAGGCTGCCGATACGGATGGTGCTGGCCAGGGATTCCGCCTCCGCGTAGGAATCCATGCCGGAAATCTGCGCCACACCGTCAGTAATGGCGCTGTTCACGCTGGGCACACTCTTGAAGGAGCCGTCATAATAGATGCCGATGGTTTCCTTGCCCGCCGCCTTCTCAGTAGCCACGGCAAACTTCTCAGCACCCTCGTCAGTCAGCGTCAGCTGCACGATGTATTCCGTGCCGGTGGTGCCTGAGTAGGTGCCTGCCTGGGCATCCGACACATCCGTGCCGTAAAGTACAATAGAACCATCCTCCTCCAGCTCCTCGATGGTTTTTGTCAGCGCATAATAGTAGGTGGTGCCTCCGCTGGTAAAATTATAATTGCCGTTTTCATCCACACCTTCATATATGGCATAATTATAATTACCGTCAGAATCTGTCTCCGCGATAAAATACAGAGCCCCCGGCCGGCCAAGCTCCGCCAGAATCTCATCTGCTTCCGTGATTCCCGGAATCTCAATGCTGAACCGGTTATCGCCCTCCTGATAGATGATGGCCTCCGTGCTGTACTGCTGCACCCGGTCCTCCAGTTTTTTCTTGGTATCGCTCATATCCTCAGCGCTGGGCGTCTCATCTCCCACCACCTGATAGGTAATGCTGACGCCCCCGGCCAGGTCCAGCCCCTGTTTGATGTTGGAAGCGGAGGAACCGGCGCCTGTAAAGCCCACCAGCGCCTGATAACACAGAATGGCGATCAGCGCGATGACTCCGAAAATGGCCAGATAGCCCTGATTTTTTTTCAGATGATTCATAATCCCTTTCCTCCCAATTCCATGCCTCCGGTTCTGCTCTTTCTATTCACTGATCTGCTGCTCGTCCTCTTCCATCCAGGCCGTCGCCGCCTTGATCATGATGGCGCACTCGATTCTCTTTCTCTGAAGCTCGCAGCCCACATCATAGGCGTCATGGATATCCCCATGGAAATTGTAGGAATTGGCGGCGCACCCGCCGCTGCAGTAATATTTGGCAAAGCAGTCCCGGCACTTGGGCTTGGCATACACATTGCAGCACTTAAACTCATCCACAATATCCTGCCTCTTTATGCCTTCAAACACGTTGCCCAGCAGAAAATCCTCATTGCCCACAAACTGATGACAGGGATAAAAATCTCCCCAGGGCGTCACTGCCAGATATTCCGTACCGCTGCCGCAGCCGCTCAAACGCTTTGCCACGCAGGGACCCCCTTCCAGATCAATCATGAAATGAAAGAAATTCACCGGCTTTCCCGCTTTTCTTCTCTCCAGCAGATATTTTGCCAGCTTATCATATTCCTCCAGCAGTACCGGAATATCCTCCTCCCGGATCGCGTAGTCATCCTCCGGACTGGCCACCACCGGCTCCACGGAAATCTGCTCAAAGCCAAGCTGAGCCAGATGCTTCACATCCTCCGAAAAATCCAGGTTATGGTGGGTATAGGTGCCCCTCACATAATAATTCGTCTGGTTTCTGCTCTCCGCAGCCTTCTGAAATTTAGGCACGATCAGATCATAGCTGCCCTTTCCGTTTCTGAAGGGACGCATCCTGTCATGAATCTCCTGCCGCCCGTCAATGGAAAGCACAAGGTTACTCATCTCCCGGTTGGCAAACTCCAGAATCTCATCATTCAGCAGGACCCCGTTGGTGGTCAGGGTAAAGCGGAATTTCTTGTGGTTGGGCTCCTCCAGAGACCGTCCGTATGCCACCAGATCCTTCACCACCTGCCAGTTCATTAACGGTTCCCCGCCGAAGAAGTCTACCTCCAGGTTCACCCTGCTGCCGGAATTGGCCACCAGAAAATCCAGTGCCGCCTTTCCCACCTCAAAGCTCATCAGCGCCCGCCTGCCATGATACTCTCCCTCCTCGGCAAAGCAATAGCGGCAGGCCAGATTGCAGTCATGGGCAATATGCAGGCACAACGCCTTCACCACCGTCTTACGGCTCTTATAATCTGTAATATATTTCTCATAAATATCCTCGGTGAACAGCTGCTTCTCCTTCGCAAGCTCCATGATCTCCGCCACGGCTTCCTTCACATCCGCCTCCGGGTAAGGCAGCTCCTCACAGCCCATTACTGCCAGCTGCATGGTATCCGTCTCCCGGATTCCCTGCCCGTAAAGATTCTCCACAAAGGGAAGCACGTCGTAAACGATGTCATCCACCACGTGGATGGAACCGCTGTTCACGTCCAGAACAATATTGTATCCGTTATTTTTATACTGATGTATCACTGTTTTTTCCTCAATAAAAACCGACAACGCCCCCGCACACCGTAAGACATCCTGCGAAGGGAGAGGACCAGTTGCCCGACATGCATTGTCTGTGTTGCCACACAGTAAAAGCAGCGATCCAAAAACCGCTGCTTATTCCTGTGTTCCTATTTCGTATACCGACTTCCGGAAAAAATCCGCGCCGACATACCTGTGCTTGCTTACTTTAACTTCTCACAGCTCTGATTGCCTACAGTGCAGGAAGTCTTGCACGCGGACTGGCAGGAGGTCTGGCACTCGCCGCAGCCGCCCTTCTTCATGGACTCCTGCAGATTTCTGGTGCTTAAAGTCTTGATATGCTTCATGGTGAAACTCTCCTTTCCCTCGCCTGATCGCTTCAGGCGACAACTGGAAATATTATAGCATGCCGACAATAAAAGTCAAGCATAATCCAAACGGGCTCCCAGCATATCAGCTTCAATAATTCTCCGCGTGAATCTCAAAATAGCTCTGGGGATGATTGCAGGTCGGGCAAACCTCAGGAGCCTTAGTGCCCACAACAATGTGTCCGCAGTTGCGGCACTCCCATACCTTGACCTCACTCTTTTCAAAGACCTCCGCCAGCTCCACGTTCTTGAGCAGCGCACGATATCTCTCCTCGTGATGCTTCTCAATGGCCGCCACCAGACGAAACTTCGCTGCAAGCTCCGGGAAGCCCTCCTCGTCAGCAGTCTTTGCAAAACCGGCGTACATATCCGTCCACTCGTAATTCTCACCCTCCGCCGCGGAAAGCAGGTTCTGTGCGGTGTCACCGATGCCCTCAAGCTCCTTGAACCACATCTTCGCGTGCTCCTTCTCATTGTCCGCGGTTTTTAAAAACAGGGAAGCGATCTGCTCATAGCCTTCCTTCTTCGCTACAGACGCGAAAAATGTGTATTTATTCCTGGCCTCGGATTCTCCGCTGAAAGCAGTCTCCAGATTTTTCTGTGTCTGTGTTCCATCGTATTTGCTCATGATTTTTCCTCCAGTTTCCTTTCCATTTTATTTGCTTTATTCCGGACGAAAGTCCATGTTCATTTTCTTATACCCATTCTCTTTTGTCAAGTAAATACTGAAAAGATTTCGGCGCAGCGGATACTGTTCAAGGCTGCTTCCTCTCCTTCACAGAACGCCTTACGATGTGCAGGACGCCCTTCAGGACAATGCAAAAGCGGCCTCCCTGCGACAGGCGAGAGATCCGCCGCAGGAAAGCCGCTTCCGAATATATCAACAAAAATCTGAAAATTACCTGAAATCAACTCTGTCTCTGAAACATTCATTCCGGAGGTTCTCCGGAAACAGGAAACGGCATTATGTCGTTCCCCGTAAAAATGTTATTTCCAGAACATCAGCTTATCAGCCACCTTCGAGAACAGGCTCCTGTAATAATCAACGGTAAAGCCTTCACAATTGTACAGCCCCTCTTCTCTCATCCAGTCCGGCATCTCGTACTTGCTGTCGGTCACACCCAAGCTGCTCATCATATCAAAGTTATACATATCATCAGCCTCCTTCTATCTGCATCCGGATTGTCCCTGACTGAAAGACAATCCACTTTTTTGCTTTCATTTCTCTTTGTTTTTGTAATTTAATTATATCGCAGAATTAATGGAAGTAAATGGTAGATAAGTTCAAATATCTGTGTTATAATTTGTGCTGTAAGCACAAAGAAAAACAGTTTTTTTTCAGGAGGTAATTTAAATGTCCGTCTCTCTAAGACACTTGTGTGCTGATAACAACAATCCCTTTCAGCTGAAGGTCTGCGCCGGTGAAAACGGCTCCACCAACATCGTCAACTGGATTTATATGCTGGAGGATGAATATATCATTCCTTATTTTCACGGTTCGGAATTAATTGTGACCACGGGGCGGCGTCAATCTGAACAGACGGACTGGCTTCTGGAGATCGTCAGAAGCCTGTATGCACGGCACGCAGCCGGCCTCATCGTCAACGTAGGGATGTATGTCCTTGAGATTCCCCAGCCTGTGCTGGATTTTTGCAATGAAAAGGATTTCCCGCTGCTGACCATGCCCTGGGAAATTCATATTACGGAAATGATTCAGACCTTATGTGTTACAATCATGAACAAACGGCAGGAAAGCCTGATTCATGACCAGGCTGTCCGTGACGCCATCTTAAAACACAATGACCCGGAAAATTATCAGGATATTCTCTCTACCTATTATGATCTGGACGCGGATTTTCTGGTGATCACCATCTGCTCCCGGTTTAAAAAGGGCTCACAGCCAAATTCAGAGGGAGATTTCGACCTTCCCTCCTCCATGGAGTACTGGCTGGAAACCAGGCTCAGGCGCATGAAACGGCGCATGGGAAACGCCCAGCTGCATATCGGAATCGTTACCATTGAAAATCTGCAGCTGGTCATTCTCAATCACACGACCCCCGAGCTGTCAGATCACGTATTGGACGTGATTACGGACGCCTACAAGGAGCTGCTGGTCAACCATGATATTTACATCGGCGTGGGACAGCAGGTCACAGGAATCCGGGAAATGTATAAAAGCTTCCAGCGCGCCACCACCGCAATGAAGATGGCAGTCCACCGGAAGCAGACGATCATTGATTTTAATGAAATGGGCTTTGACAGACTTCTCTTTTCCATCACCGATGAGGAGGTTCTCTCCTCCTATGCGGATGAAATCCTTGGCCCGGTGGAACAGGCGGACGCGGAAGGGCACGAATATATGAAGCTTCTGCGGGCCTACATCCGCAACGACCGAAGTCTGGACGGCACTGCGAAGGAGCTCTACATCCACCGCAATACCGTTAATTATCAGCTGCAGAAGCTGAGAAAGCTGCTGAACTCCCCGTTAAAAACCGCTGAGGATTTATTTCCCATTCAGGTGGCGCTGGCAATCAGGGACATGTAATACAGAGTTACTCCCACTCCAGCTCCACCGGGCAGTGATCTGACCCGAAAATTTCCGTATGGATGGCCGCGCTTTTCATTCTCTCCTTTACGTTCTCCGACACCAGGAAATAATCGATGCGCCACCCCGCGTTCGTCTCTCTGGCGCGGCGGCGGTAGCTCCACCAGCTGTACACCCCTTCTGTGTCCGGATAAAAATAACGGTAGCTGTCCACAAAGCCGCTGTCCAGAAGCTGGGTCATCTTGCTCCGCTCCTCATCGGTAAAGCCGGCGTTTTTGTGGTTGGTCTTCGGATTTTTCAGGTCGATCTCCTGATGGGCCACATTCATGTCGCCGCAGACAATGACCCCTTTCTTTTCCGCCAGCTGATGTAAATAAGCCCGGAAAGCGTCCTCCCACTGCATGCGGTAGTCCAGCCTGGCGAGGCCGTCCTGAGAATTGGGCGTATAAACCGTCACCAGATAGAAATCCGGATATTCCAGAGTAATCACCCTGCCCTCCCTGTCGTGCTCCTCCATCCCCAGACCGTAAGCAACGCTCTGCGGCTCCTCTTTTGCAAAAACAGCGGTGCCGGAATATCCCTTCTTTTCAGCATAATTCCAGTATTGATGATAACCTGGCAGCTCAAGCGCGATCTGCCCCGCCTGAAGCTTCGTCTCCTGCAAACAGAAAAAGTCCGCGTCAAGCTTCGCGAAATCCTCCATAAAGTTCTTGCCCACGCAGGCGCGCAGCCCATTCACATTCCAGGAAATAAATTTCATAATATCATACCCGCTTTCTTCCGGTCATAAAAAAAGTAACTGTCCTCAGCCCGAAGCTGAACAGTTACTTCCCATTCTAAAAAATTCAACAACGAAATGGACCATAGGGGGATCGAACCCCTGACCTCCAGATTGCGAACCTGGCGCTCTCC
>JAJQID010000039.1 GCA_021199405.1 Lachnospiraceae bacterium | reverse complement strand
CCTCCTGCCCCCGGACGGCGCCGCGCCCGGCGGCGCCACCGCCGCCGTCCGCCTCCTTATTCCCATCCCAGCCGATACCTTTCTATCCTATCCATACCGGCTTACGATATCTGTAATACAGAGTATTGCAGGCCAGACGCAGGCAGACAGGATCGGTAGCCCAGCCCCAGGCGTTGGTGGACAGATAAGGGTTCTTCACTCCCGTTGTAAAATTGCCGCCGGCGCCGCCAAGAGCCGGATCAGCGCTGACAGTGGAAGAACCATAACAGGAGAAGGACAGAAAGTCCGCAGAGTAATTTTTGATCAGGTCATAATCCTCCGGGCAGTCATCCAGCACAATGCCCTGTTCTCTGTACTGAATCAGACGGTACTCCGGGTAGAAGCCGCCGGTCTGTACATCAGAGTAAAACAGAGTGCCCTGAGCCTGCTCCATGGCCTTGATCTGATCCTCAGGAGAGCAGGTATAGGTGTAAAGCGGACCGTAGGCCAGCATCTGTCCGATCTTCACATCCGGGTAATTCTCATGAGCGAATTTGACCACCCTGGCGCTGGCTACAAACTGGTTGTGGGCGCCCTGGGCTTTATTCTGCGGGGTTGCGTCCACAATGCCGCCGGCCATGAACGCTCCCATATCCATCATGTTGATCTCGTTGAAGGTCAGCCAGTATTTCACCTTGCCCGCATAATGGGCGATGATGGTCTCGGCATATTTTACAAAGAAATCAATCAGCTTTCTGTTCTTCCAGCCGCCATAGTTGATGGTCAGGGCGATGGGGGTCTCGTAGTGGGACATGGTCACCAGCGGCTCAATGCCATACTTTTTGCACTCATCAAAGACCGCATCGTAGAAGGCCAGACCCTCCTGATTGGGCTCCGCGTCGTCGCCGTTGGGGAAAATACGCGCCCAGTTCATGGACAGGCGGAAGCATCGAAAGCCCATCTCTCCCATGAGGGCGATATCCTCTTTGTAATGGTGATAAAAATCGGTAGCCTCATGGCTTGGGTAGTAGACGCCGTCCAGTACGGCCGGCACTGCCCCCTCCGGAATCTCCATGGGAGTGCCAAAGCCCATGCCGGTAAAGCCGGTCTCTCCGGTGGTGGGGTTCTTCCAGCTGACACGTCTGGGCACGGTGTGGGAGCCGCCTACCATCACATCGGAGGTATTGACTCCCTTGCCGCCCTCCAGGTAGCCTCCCTCATACTGATTGGCGGCGGTAGCGCCGCCCCAGAGAAAATCTTTTGGGAATTTGCTCATAGTTGTTCAACTCTCCTTTCTATACTACTTCAATCTCTTATAGTTCTGCCAGCTCTTTCATGAGCTTCGGCACATCGATACTCTGGGGGCAGTGTCCGGTACAGCAGCCGCAGCCGATACAATCTGCAGGTTTTCCTGCAGATTCCACCTTCTCCAGCTTCTGTTTGATGCCTCCTCTGCCTTCCAGCTTCATCTCATTGTAAATGGCGAGGAATTTGGGAATCTCAATCTGCATGGGACATTCGTCGCAGCAGTAGCGGCAGGCCGTGCAGGGTACGCTGAGATATTTTCTGTAAAGAGCCGCCGCTTTATACACAGTTTTCATCTCTTCTTCAGACAGGGAAACTTCATCAGAGAAAGTATTTACATTGTCCACAATCTGATCCAGAGTACTCATGCCGCTTAAGACCACCTGCACCTGGGGCAGGCTCTTGACAAAATGAAGCGCCCAGGAAGCGACGCTCCACTCCGGCCGGACTTTCTGTAATAAGGCATTCGCCTCCGGTCCAAGATCTGCCAGACGACCGCCCCGAACCGGCTCCATCACCATGATGGGCAGGCCCTTCGCAGCAATCTTTTCATATTCCGTTTTGGTGTCACTGTAGCACCAGTCATAATAATTGCACTGAATCTGTACAAAATCCCAGTCCGTCAGCTCCAGAAAGGTATCCAGGATCTCGGGCGTAGCATGGAAGGAAAAGCCCAGGTTTCTGATTTTGCCCGCTTTCTTTAATTCTGTAAAATAAGCGATACAGCCGCTGTCTATGTATGACTGATAGTTGTTGGGCTGAATGGCATGCAGCAGGTAAAAATCAATATAGTCCGTCTGCAGTCTTTTCAGCTGTTCCTCAAACACCGCCTTATAATCCGGATTGACGCCAATATGAAATTTGGTGGCAAGACAGTAGCTGTCTCTGGGGTACTTTTTCATGGCATTGCCGAGAAAAACCTCAGATTCGCCGCGATGATACATATACGCCGTATCATAATAATTGACGCCGTGGGCCATGGCATAGTCGATGATCTCCTCCGCCTTCTCGTAATCGATAGGCGTGTCCTCCTGGTCGTCATGCACCGGCAGGCGCATATTTCCCATTCCCAGGCGGGACAGCTGTAAATTCCTGTAGTTCTTTTTTTCCATAAAACCCTTTCCTTTCCTGTACGAAAACTCTTCCTTCATGAAGCGTCTTTTCTATATGAATAGACCCTTCCTGTGCCAGGCTGCACAGACCTCTTTCACGGTTATTCAAAGCCGTCGCCATGAATTCGTTCAAACAGGCACAAGCCGTCAGAATCATTGAACGGCCGTGCCTGTTTTTTGCTTACTTCTGCGCATACAGCTCCTCCGCCTGCTTAAAGATCGCCTCACAGTTCTGAAGTCCATAGTCGCTGGGGCTGATCACTCCCACCGGCATCTCAGTCAGCTCCTGAATCTCCTGCAGCTTGAAGCGCACCTGAGGACCCACCATGATAATGTCAAAGTGGTCATAATATCTGTCCACACTGTTGACGCCGTGGGCCTCAATGGTCAGGTCAACACCCTGTTCCAAGGCATACTCCTGCATTTTTTTGGTGAGAAGTCCTGTGGACATTCCTCCCGCACAGATCAGTAAAATTTTCATCTCGTTCCTCATAAGTCACGCCCTGCTTTCCCAGCTTACATCCTCGCCGTTCGTCTCGATGACCTTCTTGTACCAGTAGAAGGAATCCTTGCGGCTTCTGGCCAGGGTTCCCTGAAGATTGTCATCCATATCCACGTAAATAAATCCATAACGCTTGCGCATTTCACCGGTGCCCGCGCTGACCAGGTCAATGCAGCCCCAGGTGGTGTAGGCGATCAGATCTACGCCGTCCTCGATGGCCTGGGCCATGGCGTCCACGTGCTGGGCCAGGTAATCAATGCGGTAATCATCGTGAATGGAGCCGTCCTCCTCCACCTTATCAATGGCGCCGAGGCCATTTTCCACTACCATCAAAGGAAGCTCATAGCGGCTGTACAGCTCATTTAAGAAATACCGCAGGCCGTCCGGGTCGGTGCTCCAGCCCCAGTCGGAATATTTCAGATAAGGATTCTTTGCTCCCATAGTCATGTTGCCGCTGCCGGCGGAATCTGTGAAATCATGGGTGGTGACACAGGAAGTATTATAATAGGAAAAGCTGAAGAAATCAACCGTACCGGCTTTGAGAATTTCCGCTTCCCCATCCGCCCAGACAAGCTCCACGCCATCCTCTTTCCACATGCGCTTTGCAAACGCCGGATAATAGCCTCTGACCATGATGTCGCCGCAATAGTAGAAGCCCTCCTGCATCCCGGTCATGTTTTTGATCACGTCCTTGGGATCGCAGGTCCAGGGATAGCTGACCATGCCTGCCAGCATGCAGCCCACCTGATAGCTGGGATCGATCTCATGCGCTCTCGCCACAGCTTTCGCACTGGCTACAAACTGGTTGTGCAGCTGCTGATAGGAATCCTGAATCACAGACCTGGGCGCATCCGGCATAAAGCTCTTGAACATCAGCAGGCAGTTGATCTCATTGAAGGTCAGCCAGTATTTCACCAGTCCCTTATATTCCTTAAATAAAACTTCAGTAAATTTATCGAACAGGCCGATGACCTCTTTGTTGCTCCAGCCGCCCAGTTCAGTTTCGATGTAAAGCGGGGTGTCATAGTGAGAAATGGTCACCAGCGGCTCGATGCCGTATTTTTTCAGTTCCAGAAATACATTTCTGTAAAACTCTATTCCCTTCTGGTTAGGCTCCTCCTCAATTCCCTTGGGGAAGATGCGGGACCAGGAGATGGACATACGGTACATCTTGAAGCCCATCTCTGCGAAGAGGGCAATATCCTCTTTATAATGATGATAAAAATCGCAGCCGACGTGATTGGGATACAGGTACCCATCCAGGACCGCGTAGGTAGCGCCTTCCGGGATCATGCCCATGTGGCCGAAGCCCGCGGCCTTGCCGGGGTTTCCGTCCTTGTCAATATAAGTAGTGTAGCGGGGAGTGGTGGCAGTGCCGCCGGTAGTCACATCAGTCTTGGCCGGACCTCTGCCGTCCTCGTTCCAGCCGCCCTCGCACTGGTTGGCGGCAGTGGCGCCGCCCCAATAAAAGCCTTTTGGAAATCTTGCCATAAAAATTCCTCCTTATTTCCGCTGCGAAAAGGCTGTTGCGGTTTCCGTTGCGAAGGAGGTTGTTCCTGTTTCCGGAGCCATCATGAAAAAAAGAACGGCTCCACACGATGTTTGACGTCGCCTTATCTTTTTTTCATGCTGTCTCCTGCTTACGGGCAATTTCTTCGCAACTGCTTTCCGACAGTGTCTTCGCAGCTGGTTATCTGCAATTATTTACAATTTTTATTTTTCCCTTCTCAAGCCCGGATTCAGGACTGAAAATTTCAGTTCTGAGATTATACCAGGTCTTCGCCGTTGGATTTGATGACCTTCTGGTACCAGTAGAAGCTATCTTTCCTGATACGGGCGCAGTCCTTCAGGTCGTCATCGTCACGGTTGATGTAGATCATGCCGTAGCGCTTTTTGATGCCCTGGTGGGTGCTGACAAGATCGAAGGCAGACCAGGGGGAATAACCCATCAGATGAACGCCGTCGGTGATGGCCTCCTGGCAGGCTTTGATGTGAACACGCAGGTAGTCGATGCGGTAGGGGTCGTGAACGCTACCGTCCGCCTCCAGGGTGTCGGGTACGCCGCAGCCGTTCTCGGTAATGAGCAGAGGCAGATGGTATCTCTCCCAGAGCTGGCGCAGGGTGATGCGCAGGCCTACCGGGTCAATGCCCATACCGTAGCTGGTCTGCTCCTGCAGAGGGTTGGTGACGCCTACAGCCAGACCCGGCTCCGTCATCATGCCCACCATGAACTCTGCCATATTGGCTTTGCCCTGGGCGTCTTTCATCTTCGCCTTGGCTGCCAGACCATCCTCATTGCTGACATACTTCACGCAGGAAGCGCCGTAGTAGTTAAAGGCGAGGAAATCCGGTTTTGCCGCGGCCATAGCCTCCATGTCGCCCTCGGCGATATCCGGGAAGCAGCCACGTTGCTGTAAATATACGGAAAAGGCCTCCGGATATTTGCCGAAGCAGATGGTATCCAGATACAGGCGGTTTCTCAGCTGGTCGTAATCCATGGCAGCCAGATTGTCCAGAGGAGCGCTGGTCAGAGGATAAACCGCAGTGATGTTGGGAGCCGGGGCAATCCAGGCGTTGCACAGCTCGTGACAGCGGATGGTGGCCTTCGCCATGGCTACCAGCATGTGATGGTTGGCCTGATAGCGATCCTTGTCGTTGGCGTAACCGCCCATGTTGAACATGGTCATCATGTTCTGTTCATTGATGGTCAAGAAATATTTGACCTTGGAGCCGTACTCTTTGAAGCAGACCTCGCAGTAACGCACAAAGTCGTCGATGCACTGTCTGCTGATCCAGCCGCCGTATTTGACCTGCAAGGCATTGGGGAGGT
The DNA here is from genome assembly GCA_021199405.1 of Lachnospiraceae bacterium. GTDB lineage: Bacteria > Bacillota > Clostridia > Lachnospirales > Lachnospiraceae > RGIG6307. The sequence goes on along the minus strand of JAJQID010000039.1, from coordinate 2,403 downwards.
CAAAATGATAGAGGGTGATCACCGGGTTGATGCCGTATTTCAGGCACTCATCGATGACCTCGTGATAGTGGGCCACGCCCTTTGGATTGATCTCGCCGTCGCCGTCGGGAATAATGCGAGGCCAGGCGATGGAGAAGCGGTACTCCGTAAAGCCCATCTCCGCCATCAGAGCAATGTCCTCCTTAAAGCGGTGATAGTGGTCGCTGCAAACCTTCCAGTCCGTAGCTCCGGGAGCCAGAGGCGCTACATCCTGCACAGATGGTCCCTTGCCGTCCTCATCCCAGGCGCCCTCGCACTGATAGGCGGAGGAGCTGGCTCCCCAGAGGAAGTCTTTAGGGAAGGGGTTCAATGTTAAGTGTTCCATAGAAGTCTCCTTACAAATTTACTAAATTTTTACCTGTTGAAACGAACATGGAGGGGAGGGAATATCTCCCGCCCCTCCATGTAAGAAGTTTTGTTAAAACATTGAATTTATAGCTGTAACCCCGCGATTATGCGTTCTTGGCAGCCTGCTCCTGCTCTACCAGCTGCTTATCATACATCTTGAAGAACGGATAATAAATCACACCGGATACCAGAATACATACATAATCGATCAGAGCGTTCGCCCAGTTGAAGGTTCCAAGGAACTGTGCAAAGCCCATGGGCATCAATGCACCAATGTATACGTGTGCCGGGAAAATGATGTGAAGTCTGAAAGCAATCAGCCACACAAGGGCACATAACAGGCAGTTTACAATGTACGGTATACCAAGAACCGGGTTGTACATAACGGGCATACCAAAGGTTACAGGCTCGTTAATGCCAAACCAGCCGGGAACCAGGCCAACCTTGGCCACGGCTCTAATCTGCTCAGATTTCGCCCGCAGACCCATAAGGCACAGGGACAGCGTGTTGCCGGTACCGCCCGCACAGGCCATGGAGCCGAACAACGCCACAGGATAGAATGTCAATGCCAGCTGGCTCTCTCTGAAGGACATGCCGGCCGCCTGGCACTCTTCCCAGATCGCTGCGTTTTCCGCAGCCGCCATAATCATCGGAGCCATCAGCACAGTAACCAGCAGCATGGTGCCGTGGATACCAAAGAACCACATCAGGCAGGCAAACGCGATCAGGACAAACATACCGGGCACGGATGTCAGTGCGCCAAGAGGTGCAGCCAGAAGCGCCATGAAGCCGGAGCAAACCGTATAGGTTCCGCCGGTAGCGGTAGTCACAATTAAAGTAACAATCAGCCAAATCACCATGTTAAAGAAGCAGGGGATGATGGCCGCCATAGCGTTGACCAGGGACGGCGGACACACATCGGGCATCTTGATTTCTACATGATTCTTCTGGCAGAAATAGTCAACCTCTACTACTACAAAGGCAACCACAAAGCCCATGAACAGACCCTGGGAGCCAAGATAAGTCACATCCAGAGCAGCCAGAGTGGATCCGCCGGAGATATCCCAGCAGGCCACCAGCGTAAACGCCGCCATAGTCTCAATGGAGGTAGCCAGAGGGGACTTGCAGCCCCTGTTCTTTGCATAATTGAATCCAATCATGCCGGTAATCCACAGGCCGATCAGACCCATGGTGAAATTGTAGGGCATATACAGAACCGCGTAAACAGTACTGTCAGTACTCAATCCGACCATACCCAGCAGGGCACAGATAATCTGGAACACAGAGCCGGTCATGATCAGGGACATGGATCCCATCATGGAAGACTGCAGTGCGCCCACGAATTTGTTTGCTCCAAGCTTCTGACCAAAGTTCTGCAGCCCGATCATAACCTTGGAATTCATAAGACCTTCCATTATAATTTCCTCTCGTTTTTCATATTTTCAGGTGTGTCTCACCCGAATCATCTCTAAACGGCCACACCTGCCGATACAGGTATGGGATATATGAAAGCCGTCTGTTGACGACGCTTTCACAAAAGCTTTTACTTCTGAGCCATCAGAGCCTTCGCCTGCTTCATGATGTTGGGGCAGTTGGCAATGGCATAGTCAAGGGAATTGACCACGTCAGCGGGAAGTCCGGTATCCTTCTTGATATCGTTGAGCTTGTAGCGCACCTGAGGTCCTACCAGAATGATATCGTAATCCTTGTAAACGTCATTGTACTCGGCAAGGCCAACCGCGTTGATGGTCAGCTCCTCGCCCTGCTCTTCCCAGTAAGCAGCCATCTTCTTCATCAATAAGCCGGTGGACATGCCGCCTGCGCAAACAAGTAAAATCTTCATAGTATTATTTCTCCTTCTCAAACCCTGAATTGAATTTTCCACAGCCCGAAGGCTGCGTTAAGCAGCTTCCATTCTCTTTTTAAGTAACAAAAAGAAAACCCGTCCTGAAGCCGCCGGTCAACAGTTACCTTTGCTGATAAGAAACTGTAAAAATAACATGTGCAGGATTGCAT
>JAJQID010000203.1 GCA_021199405.1 Lachnospiraceae bacterium | reverse complement strand
GCACATATCTCACCAGCGCTACCGGTCCCAGCAGAACAGTGAAGAAATTCAGCCAGACAGTAGCCAGAGGAACCAGAAAACCATATTTCTTATAACACCACAAATAGAAAAAGACACTCATAAAGACCAGAAAATACAGGCCGGGGCTTAAAAACAACGCCGTCCAGTAATGCTTCTGCACCGTCAGGTCCGTGGAAATCATCATATAGTATCGGTGCGCAGCCGGCAAAAGTACAATTTCCTCCCCAGGCTCGTCCACCCGATAGGCAAAATAACTGCTATAGCCGTTCCAATCGCCCCAGTCCTCATCAAAACGGTAGCCGTCCACCACCGCGAAGGGATACCAGTAATCCACTGTATTGATCAGGAAAGAATTGATATAGGTAAGCGGATGCTCCAACCCCCATTTCATCCATAATTTCAGATAGGCAATCGGCTTTTCCCTGAAATTTTCCTCATTAAATCCCCATTTTACATTGTCTGAGTTGGTTGGTTCATAAACGCTCAAATATTCCCAGGGCAAAATCTCATAGAGAAGCTCCACATCTTCCTCCTCAAGCGATTCCCTCTCATAGGTGTACACCCTCGCCATCTGCTGAATCGGAACAGAGAGCATCTCCGCCAGTTTTCCGCTTCCCACATCAAAAGCCGCGTAAAACGGCCCCGTATAAAGCACATAAGTCACGGCAACCCCCGCCACGACAAAAAGAATCCCGGGACAGCGTTTTCTGATCTTAAATTTTCTCGCAGAAATCAATACAAGAAGTCCCACCGCCAGCACAATATAAAATCCATTATTGCGAAGCACCATCGTGAAGAAAATGGACGCACCAAACCCCACGAGTCTGCTTTTTTTCTGAAAAAATTCCGCCGGTCCTCTATACAACAGAATCAGAAATTCTATAAATAAAAGCATGGCTCCGAAGAACAGCACATCCTTGGTAGTGCAAATGGAAAACAGCTGTATCACCGGCGACAGGCAAAAGAAAATCAGAGAAAAAAGCCGGAATCCCCGCCGTACACCGATCTGCTTCTGTAAAGAAATACTGTACGCAAAAACATTGGCCAGAAGCACCATCTGAAGCATCGAATAAGCAGCAATTCCCACATTGTAGCTTCCCGTCAGCGCATAAAAGCCCTCCAGCAAATACCCCACCAACAACACATGGAGCACCGGATGAAATGAGGTGACTGTCCCCTCCACCACCTGCTGCCATTCACTGGTGGCGTCGTAAGAAAACGCTCCCGGGAAAATAGACAAAAGCGCCGGAAGCCAACAAAGCAGCATCAACCCCACCTGCGCCAGGTAAGGAAGCGATAAATCCTGCCGGTTCCCTTTTCTTTGAGACTGCAGTTCTCCTTCATCTAAACCAGCTGCTGTCGTTTCGTTCGACATTTTTTCTCTGTCATCACCGGCTTTTCGCGTCCCGACCCGGTTTATCAGCATCCATATTCCGTACACTGCCGCAGCACATAAAACACCCCCAACCAGCAATTGCCCATAAAAGGTCAAAGAAAGCATATCCAGATAATCCAGATTATCCAGATAATAGCCGGCCACCAGGCAAAAGGAAGCAATGATTCCCATCACTCCGGAAAAAATCAGTTTTCTGATCCTGCTAATCAATACTATTTACCTCCTGGGGATTTTCAGCGAAAGTCTCTTCCAAGTCATATAACTGAGTCTTCATTTATCGATGCAAATTTCCCGGAGCTTCGCTCCTTTTATCGCCAGTTGCTGACGCAACTTCCGATAAGCTATATCACTTGCAGCCAAAACCGCTGCTCGTTAGCTTACGAATTTCACTGCCGCAAGCGCCGTGAAATTCCTGTAAGCTATATTACCATAAAGAAATTGCGATTTCCACATAAGAATGTTATCATTTACATACGATTTTCATACAGCGCCACCTTGTCAAAAGCAATGCTGCCTGTCTGCATAACAGATAATCAGAATTGCAGTCTCGCCGATATGCTGCTACGGCTGCGTAAAATCCGACAACGCCCCGAAGCTATACCCCATCTCCTCCCATCTGGTCAGAAGCTCATCTATAATCTCCCCATTGGTCTGAGATGTATTGTGCAGCAGCACGATGGCTCCCGGATGAACCCGGCTCAGCAGCTTATCAAAAGCCTCCTCGTGAGTTGGCTGGTCGTCCTGATACCAGTCCACGTAGGCCAGGCTCCAGAAAAAGGTGGCGTATCCCAGCTCCTGAGCCATCTTTAGATTTTCCACGCTGTATTTGCCCTGGGGCGGACGGTAGTACATGGCCATATCTGTCCCTGTAACCTCTTTAAACAGAGCCGCGTTATCCTCCACCTCCTTCTGAAAGGAAGCCATATCGGAAATCTGAGACATATCCGGATGATTGTAGGTATGATTGCCCACGGTATGCCCTTCCTCCACCATGCGCCGCACCAGATCAGGGGCACTCTCCAGAAAATATCCCACCACAAAAAAAGTAGCTGGCGCATTGTGCTTTTTTAACGCATCCAGAATGGCCTCCGTGTTGCCGTTCTCATAGCCACAGTCAAAGGTCAGGTAAAGTATTTTTTCTTCAGTATCAGACATAAAATAAGCATTGTACTGCGCCAGCTCCTCGATAGTGGCCATGCCCGTAGGCTTCTCCCCTGAAGCACCAAAGCCCAGCCCCCAGTTGACGGTCGTTTCCTGTGAAATGACACTTGCATTAGTTTCTTCTGTCACAGCCCGACTGTTCACTACCCTGGCCGCCACTCCACCTGCAAAAAAAGCAAACAAAAACAGCCCCAGCACCGACAGCAGCCTGACTGAAATATTTCCTGAAAACAGCTTTTTCACATAGATTGTCTTCATATTCCGACCCATATTTATTTTCTATATTGGTATGTATGAAAGAAAACTGTCAGAAATTCCCTTTTTCTTTTTATTGCAGAAGAGTCAGCGCTCATTCCGTTATGATTCCTTTCCCTCAGAAGCCGAAAAAGGCGCCATCGCGCATAACGCAATGACGCCTTTTCCATTTCATCATCAGTTCATTCTGATAAAACTGCTATTCAGCCAACCACAGTCACGGAAGTAATGTGCGGGTTTACACCCTCATACCAGTACAGGAAGCCTTCCAGATCAATCACATCGCCAACCTCCAGCTCTGTCACCGTCTGATACACCTCGGTATCCTCGCCGCACAGATAGGACTCCACAGTGAAATTATAAGTCTCACCGTTCACAGACACATTGAAGTACAGGTCACAGTTGCTGCCAGCCTCGCCGGAGCCGTCCCAGTTGTACAGGAAAGCCACCTCATTGCCGTCAGCATCCGTAGAAGGCTCTACAGTCATGCCGGTGAAAGAAACAAACTGGTTCTGATAGTCGCTCAGGCTCTCATCCGCCAGAAGCTCCGTCACATCCAGCGCTTCCGCGATGTAGCTGTCACCGTCGTCTGCGAACTCAAAGGTGGCGTCAATGATCTCCACCTCACCGGACCACTCAGACTTATAACCGGTCACAATGATCTTTGTTCCGGGCACTAACAGCTCTGCGTCCTCCTCAGAGCAGGCCATATTGTACAGGAAATATGCACCGTCCTCATCCTGAGAATATACGGTGATGGTATCATCCCACCAGGACTGGGTTGCCTGCACATAAGTCTCCACGCACACCTGAGTCTCAAGCTCAGCAGCCGCATACTCCTCATAGGTCATAACCGCAGCAGCCTCTGTCTCCGCATCTGAAGCATCCTCTGCGGACTGATCCTCACCTGCGTCCTCCGCTTCAGCTTCCTCGGTCTCCTCTGTGCTCTCCTCCACGGTCTCCTCCGTGTCCTCAGTACTGGAGCTCTCAGAACTGGAACTGCCGCAGGCAGCCAATGTCAGGCTCATGGAAAGAGCCAACGCCAACACTAACTTCTTTTTCATAATAAATTACCTCCTTGCTTTCGAACCTCATTATAATAAAATCTCACAATAATTCAATGGTCATTATGCGAAATTTTTCTAATTCTTTGATAAAGAAAATATCCAATTATACAAATCCAGGTCACTGCCAACGCGGCCAGCAGCGCCACTGCGGTGGCCGGAAGCGGCCCCAGCTCCACCTTTCCGTCCACAGTGGAAATCTGATCCAGCCGATAGAGGGAGATAATATCTTCAAACAGCTGCTCCATATAATCCTCGTCTATGGTCTCCTTACGGCGGGCAGATTTTGTCACATTCTCAATCAACTGTCCGGCGGCGTCCCTGAGAGACGCGGAGCCGTTGAACACAGCAGTCGTAAAGGTATTCTCCGTGTTGTCCAGCAGAATCTGTGTTGCCGCAATCTTCACCTCATAATAGGTATCGTTGTCCTCGCCGCTGCGGGAAAGATAGTCCTGATACTCCGCTGAATTCTGCGCCGCGGAGGTGACCGGCACATATCCTTCCGTCTCAGCGTAAGAAATCTGCACCTCATTGGTCAGCAGATACTGCACAAACAGCCAGGACGCCATCACCTCCTGAGGATCTTCCTTATTAAAAATACAGATCGACGGTCCCTGAGAAATCATCTGAATATTTTCTGTGTCATACTGGGGCACCGTCATTACCACAGTTTCAAATTCCACCAGAGAATCCTCGCTGATATCCAGAAGAGGCGCATCCGTTCCCATCCAGGTGGAGCCGGCAGTGGAATCCACCGCAAAAATACACTGCCCCGCGTTCAGAAAGTTGGCCGGATAGCTGGAAATCTTAAAGGTGGAAAAGGCTCCGGTTGCGGCGTGCTCTGCGATGGTATAGAGCAGATCCTCGGTTGTATCATTAAAAATATCAATGCTTCCTGATGCCGTAGAGTAGCCTGCGTCCTTCTGCTTTAACATCTGGATCATCATATTATCCGTGGACTTATAAATGAAGGGGATCATGGTCTTCTGGCCGTTGATCAGATAATTTCCGTCCGCGTCCTTTTCCATAGCTGCCTCAGATACCTCCCAGATAAAATCCCAGGTCAGCGTCTCCGGCAGGGTATACCCCAGCGCCTCCACATAAGTCTTATTGATATAACAGACCTCGGTGGACCGCATGTAGGGCAGCGCATAGTAATGCTCCCCGATCAGGCATTCCTCCAGAAATTCCGGAATAATTTCCTCCACAGTCGGAGAAGCAAAACGAACCTCGCTGCCGCCCAGACCGTACTTCTCATCGGTCATCAGATCATCCAGCGGCACCATCACATTCTCGCCCGTCAGATAGGTGGCGATATGATCCGGGTAGGTGATGCACACATTGGGCGTGGTCCCGGTGGAAATATTGGTGATCACATCATTATAGATCTTACTGTAATCAGTATACAGCTTTAAATTCACCGTAATATTCGGATAAATTTCCTGAAAGTCCTCGATAGCCTGCTTATAAATAGCAGTCTGGTTCTTATTCGTATCATTTTTTGCCCAGAAGGTAATCTCATAGGTGCGGGAAGTATCGAACTCCTCCGGAATCTCAAAGGCCGTGGTCTCCTGGGAACCGTGACAGGCAGTAAAAGTCAGACAGGTCAAAGCAGCAAGCAAAAGTGCCAAAAAACGTCTCATCCTTTCGTCCCTCCTCTGGCCACCCCTGCCATAATCTGTTTCCGAAAACAGAGAAACAGTATGATTAACGGCGCGGAAATCACCACCACTGCGGCCATCATGGCGGGAATATTTTCCCGGCCAAAGCCGTTCTCCCTGATTTCCTGAATCCCATTGGACACCAGATAATAAGCCTCGTCATCAGTGATCAGCCGGGGCCACACGTAAGAGTTCCAGCATTCAATAATTTTCAAAATCACAATAGTGATCATGATAGGCTTGCAGATCGGAATCAGTACCCGTCTCAGATACCGCAGATCAGATGTCCCATCCACCTTTGCGGCATAATAGAGCTCGTCCGGCACCTGGGCAAAATTTTCCCTCAGCAGATAAATATAGAAAACGCTGGTAACCGAGGGCAGGATCAGTCCGATAAAGGTATTGCGCCAGCCCAGGTTGGTGATGGTGGTAAAATTGGTGATAACCACCAACTCGTTAGGAATCATCATCAGAGACAAAAACAGCGTAAACACAATATTTTTGCCCCGAAACTCCAGTCTGGCGAAGGCAAAGGCCGCCAGTGTCACCACCACCAGCATGATGGCCGTGGTAATTACAGTAAAAATCACCGTATTCAGAAGATATCTGGCCAAAGGCACGGTGGTAAAGGCGTCCACATAATTCTGCAGTGTGGGGGAACGGGCGATGAACGAGGGAATGTACTCCGCGTTATAGGAGCTGTAGCTTTTGATGGAAGTCAAAATCATCCAGTAAAAGGGAAACAGCACCATAAAAGCCCAGAAAAGCAGCAGAATATAGGTCAGAACCTTAGTGGTATGCTGCCGCACGCGGGTGCGGCGGGTGATTTTTTCATAGCTTGTCAAGTCGTCCATGAAAGTCTCCTTTACAGCTGTTAATAGTATACATGTTTTCGGCTGACCAGCAGGTTGATGCAGGTAATCGTCAGCACGATGGCAAACAGGATGATGGCCGCCGCGGAGGCAAAGGATGGATATCCCCCGCTGTCGCCGTAGAGCATATCATAGACGTAGCCCACAATGGTGTTCATTCCCGCGGCGTTTAAATCTGTGCCAAAAAGCGCCACCGCGTCAGAATAAGCCTTAAAAGCTCCGATGAAACCGGTAATCACCAGATAAAAAATCATCGGGGAAATCATGGGCAGTGTGATTTTGAAAAAAATCCGATGAGCCGGGGTTCCATCCACTCTGGCCGCACTGTAGTAAATCGGGTTGACGCTGGCCAGCGCACTGGTCAGAATCAGAATTTTAAAGGGCATAACAACCCAGATGGTGTAAAAACAGAGCACAAACATCTTCGCCCAGTAAGGGCCGTCGATGAAATCCACCCCGCTTCCCCCGAAAAACTGTATCAGCACATTGACCAGGCCGTCCGAGTAGGCTGTCTTTTTAAATAAAATCATAAACACCAGACCTACCGCCAGCGTGTTGGTCACATAGGGCAGAAAGTACACGGTCTGTAAAAACTCCCGCAGGGCTTTAATGGAATTCAACGCCACGGAAATCAGCAGAGCCAGCCCGGTGGACAAAGGCACCGTAATGATCACCAGCAAAAAGGTATTTTTCACCGCCTGCAGAAAATAGGTGTCATGAAGCACATAGGAATAATTATACAGGCCGATCCCATAGTAGGTCTGAGAAGCAGAGTTGTAGCCCTCCTCGAAAGAATAAATAAAAACATCAATCAGAGGATAAATCATGAACGCGGCCAGGAACAGGAAGGCCGGCAGCAGATAGAGCCAGGCCTTCGCGCTCTTTTTTTCAATCATGAGAAGCCTCCTTTGCAGATATAAAGGGAACGCGCACACCGGTTTCCTTATGGAAAAGGAACACTTTGGCCGGTTTTAAGGCGAAATGAACCTCTGTCTGTCCAAGATCAACCATCGTCTCCGCCGGCACAATAGAGCGCACCTTCGGCGCCTCGCAGGCTGAATGCTCACTGATCACACTGACATCCCGTCCCATTACCTCCAGCCGATCCAGCTGACAGGTAAATGGCCCTTTCTTCTGCAGTACAAAGCTCTCCGGACGAATCGCCACCGTTATCTCCTGATCCTCCACTCCCTGAATTTCCATCACTGCTTCATCACCGATGCAGATTCTGTTTTCACGGACACTGCCCTGAAATACATTGATAGGCGGCGTACCCAGAAATTTTGCCACAAACAGATTGGCCGGATCATCATATACCTGCTGCGGTTTTCCAATCTGCTGAAGCTGCCCATCCCGCATGACCACAATCCGGTCAGAAATGCTCATGGCCTCGTCCTGATCGTGAGTCACAAAGACCGTGGTAATCCCTGTTTTTCGCTGAATCCGGCGGATCTCCTCCCTGGTCTGCAGACGCAGTCTGGCATCCAGATTGGAAAGAGGCTCATCCAGTAAAAGCACCCGGGGCATTTTTACCAGGGCTCTTGCTATCGCAACCCGCTGCTGCTGACCGCCGGAAAGCTCACCCGGTTTTCTGTCCATCAGGTTCTCAATCTGCACCAGCTTTGCCACCTCCATAGCCTTCTCAGACATCTGAGCTTTGGTCAGCTTCTGGTCTCCTTTCAGATTCTCCAACGGAAAAATAATATTCTTTTGCAC
>JAJQID010000097.1 GCA_021199405.1 Lachnospiraceae bacterium | reverse complement strand
ACTGAATATCGGGATGACGGGATTTATGTAGCGCCCGGGATCCCGTGCAAATGAGAGCTTTATCATTCCTGTTTACAGTATGTTCTTCCTCAATAAATTTGTAATTTCTCTACATCCCCAGCTTCCGGTACCGGTTCACACAGGCCAGAATCTCCTGCCTCCGGGGCCGCGCCAGAGAGGAGCGCACATCCTGCCCCTCAAACAGACTCTCCAGCCCCTTTTCATCCAGCCGCTTCTCCATCAGGTCCGCCAGCTCCTGCGTGCTGCGCCGCCCATCCATGGCAGTCAGCTCCAGCTGCTTTAAGATGTAAGCCAGCGCCATGGTCTGTTCGCTGTCCTTTAACTGCTCCAGATACCGCAGCTCCACTGTATCATGGCCAAGAGAAAGCTCGCTGACACCCATGGCCTTCAGCTTCAGCCTGTCATCCTTTCTCAAAGCCATATAAGGTTTGGGAACACGCTTCTGAGAATATGCCGGAAAGCGATCCTGCTTTGTGGAGAAGGCCGGGAAGGCCTCCGCGGCCGCCTTCGCCTTCTCAGTAATATCCAGAGGAACATATTCCTTCATTTGAATAATGTGGTCAGCCACATGGAAATAGGAGCCGGAGCTGCCCGCCACGATAATGGAGGAAATACCAAAGTCCTCATACAGACTGCGCACCCGCTCGATGAAGGGAATAATGGGCTCCTCCGCCGGAGAAACCACCTGCTGCATCAGCTTATCCCGGATCATGAAATTTGTAGCGGAGGTATCCTCATCGATGAGAATCAGGCTGCTGCCGCTCTCCATGCACTCCATCAGATTGGCCGCCTGGGAGGTGGAGCCGCTGGCGTCCTCCGTGGAAAAGCGCTTCGTCTCCCGACCGCCGGGAAGCTGACGGATAAAGGGAGAAATGTCCACACCCGTCACACTGCGCCCATCCTCGCTTCTGAGCTTCCAGGCACTCTCATCGGCAATGACCAGTTCCCTGCCGTCGCCGCCGATATGATTGTAAACCCCATTCTGCAGCGCCTGCAAAACGGTGGATTTGCCGTGATAGCCGCCTCCCACAAATAAAGTTACGCCTTTTGGAATGCCCATACCGGCGACCTTTCCTCTGTTGGGCAGTGTCAGAGTCACCTCCATGGATGCTGGAGAGCGGAAGGGCACCGCCTTCTCCATGGGTCTGTCAGAGACGCCGCTTAAGCGGGGCAGGACAGCGCCGTTGGCGATAAAAGCGCAAAGCCCCAGCCTGGGCAGCTGCTCTCTTGCCGCCTGCTGATCCTCGCAAAGCTCAATAGCGGCTTTCAGCCTGTTCTGATCAATCCGGCGGTAAAAAAGACTGTTCCTGACGCAGCCCGGCAGAATGTCGAAGAGCATTTTTTCCAGCTCCCTGGCGCCAATGGTGCGTCCGTGGGCGGGGAAGCCGGCCTCGAAACGCAGGGTCACACTGCCAGCCTGCCCGGAGCCGGCGCCCATTCCCGCGGCCCCTGCCTGTGCCGAACCCGCACTCTGTCCACCGCGCATTGTCGCCGCGCCATTATTCCCGGTCTGTATCCGGCATGCCGTCCGCTCCAGCACCTCCTGTCCGCAGCGGGAGACTGCCAGAAGTCCGCTCTTACCGGAACCGCCCGCCTGCATGCTTCCCCGGGAAAGCTGCGCCCCAAACAGCCGGGTCAGGTGATCCTGCAGCGTGATTCTTTTCGCGTAAGTGTCATAGTATTCCGCCGGAAAGCCAGCCCTTCTCCCTGAAATCAGAACCGACAGCCGGGAGGGCGCCGCAAAGGGATCTCCCTGCACATGATCGATGGAAAGCACATACTCCCCGAAGTCATACTGTCCTCTCAGATCCTTATAGGCCGGATAGCCCCTGTGGTCAATGGAACGCAGCTTTGTTCTTAAATCCTCTGATGTTTTCATTTTGCATTCTCCTCATCTATCATACTGAAATTGAAAAATCTTTTCCTTACCATCGTTCTGAACAGTCTCCATCTGCAGCCGACTTTAGAATGGTTTTACTTTTTTTTAATGTGCCTGCCTATTGTATCACAAAAAAGAAAGTGCTACAATGACTTCCAAATGAATCAGAATTTTTAAGATTTTCTTAAATTTTTTTAAATTAAAACTATCGATCCATTGACGGATACTACAGATAAGAGAAGTACATACATGAAAAACAGTAATCAGATCAACAATACCGAAGCAAACAGGGTCCTGCTGGGCGTGGACGTAGGCTCTACCACCACCAAAATCGTGGTCATGGAGGCAGACAGTCACCGCATTCTGTATTCCAACTACCAGCGGCACCACGCCCGCCAGGCCAGAAGTGTCTACCAGGAGCTGCGAAAGCTGGCCCTTCAGTCCGCCAATATGGAGGTCCGACTGGTGCTGACCGGCTCCGGCGCCAAGCCGCTTGCTGAAGCTCTGGGCGTCTCCTATATTCAGGAGGTGGTAGCCAACGCCATCGCCTTAAGAAATCAATATGAAAATGTTGGCACTGCCGTGGAGCTGGGCGGCCAGGACGCCAAGATCATCTTTTTCAGACATGACGAAAAGACCGACAACCTGGAAGTAGCCGATATGCGTATGAACGGAGCCTGTGCCGGCGGCACGGGAGCCTTCATCGATGAGGTTGCTTCTATTTTAAATGTGAGTGTGGAGGACTTCAATTCCCTGGCTGCCCAGGGAAGCTGTGTGTACGATATTTCCGGACGCTGCGGCGTATACGCCAAAACCGATATTCAGCCGCTGCTCAATCAGGGCGTCTCCAGAGCCGACCTGGCTCTCTCCTCCTTCCACGCCATCGCCAAGCAGACCATCGGCGGTCTGGCCCAGGGTCTGGATTTCAAAGCTCCCGTGGCCTTTGAGGGCGGACCTCTGACCTTCAATCCTGTGCTGGTGCAGGTGTTTGCAGAGCGCCTGAATCTGAAGGAAGAGGAAATTCTGCTGCCGGACCATCCGGAGTTAATCATCGCCCGGGGCGCCGCCCTCTCTCTGGAGAGCCTGTGCGCTGACAGCCAGCCCGTAAAGCTGAGCCAGCTTCTGGAAAAGCTCTCTGAACTGGAAAAGAACGGCGTGGACGCGTCCTCTAAGGAAAAGCCTTTCTTTGCCTGTGAGGATGACCTGAAGGATTTTAAGGAAAGGCACGCTCTCCCCGCCTGGAAGCCCTATACGCCAAAAGCGGGGGAGACCGTCCGCGCCTATCTTGGCATCGATTCCGGCTCCACCACCACCAAATTTGCCTTGCTGGACGAGGAGGAAACTCTCCTCGATTCCTTTTATGCTCCCAACGAAGGGGAGCCTCTTATGGTGGCCAGAAACGCGCTGATCGCCCTGCGGGACCGCTATCGAAAAGCCGGCGCCAGGCTGGAGATTCTGAGTGTGGCCACCACCGGCTACGGCGAACAGCTTTTTCACCGGGCTTTTTCCACGGAATGTCACTCTGTGGAAACCGTAGCCCACGCCAAAGCCGCCACCAGATATGTGCCGGACGCCACCTTTATTCTGGACATCGGCGGTCAGGACATGAAGGCCATCTGGCTGGACAACGGCATCGTCACCAATATTGTGGTGAATGAGGCCTGCTCCTCCGGCTGCGGCTCCTTTCTGGAGAATTTTTCCCATTCCCTGCATATTCCGGTGGAAAATATCGCCTCAGAGGCTTTTTCCTCTGAGAATCCCGCTTCCCTGGGAAGCCGCTGCACTGTCTTTATGAACAGCAGCATCATCACTGAGCAGAGGGACGGCAAAAAGCCGGCGGACATCATGGCCGGCCTGTGCCGCTCCATCATTCAGAACGTGTTTACCAAGGTTATCCGCATGTCCAACCTGACCAGCCTGGGCGACAAAATAGTGGTCCAGGGCGGAACCTTCTGCAACGATGCAGTTCTCCGCGCCATGGAGGAATATATCGGCAAAGAAGTCACCCGCGCCCCCTATCCGGGGCTCATGGGCGCCATCGGTGCGGCCCTGATCGCCAAAGAGAAGGGCTGCGAGGAGCGCACCTTTATCGGGCTGGATGCGCTGGATGATTTCACATATACCCAGCAGTCCAACTCCCCCTGCCCCTTCTGCGGAAACCACTGCAAACGCACCATCGTTTCCTTCTCCAACGGCTCCTCCTGGGTCACCAACAACCGCTGCGAGCGGGGAGAAATCCTGGGCGACCCCAAAGATGAAAGGGTGCGGGAGCAATTAAAAGAAAAAAATCAGCAAAAGGCAAAGGTGCCCAATCTGTACGAGCTGCGTCAGAAGCTTCTTTTCCGGGAATATCCTTATCCGGAACCGTCCGAAAAGCGAAATCTCACCATCGGCATCCCCCGGGTGCTGTCCTTCTGGGACACCATGCCCTTCTGGACCACGTTCTTTCAGGCTCTGGGATTTGAGGTATGTCTGTCAGCTTTCAGCACCCGCAAAATGTACGAAAGCGGCCTGTCCGCCGTTACCTCGGACACGGAATGCTTCCCCGCCAAGCTGGTGCACGGCCATGTGCGGGATCTGGTGAGCAAAAAGGTGGACCGCATTTTCATGCCCTCCATCACCACCGTGCCCAGCGAAAATACAGAAAAGACCAGCGAATCCATGTGCGGTCTGGTCAAGGGCTTCCCCATTGTCATGCGCAATTCTGACAATCCGGAAGAAAAATGGGGCATTCCCTTCGACGCGCCGCTGTTCCACTGGTACAATGACGAAGACCGGGAAAATCAGCTCTCCATCTGGATGCAGGAAACCTTTCAGATTGCGCCGGAGCAGACAAAGGCCGCCATCGCCGCAGGCGACAGGGCTCAGGAAAGCTTTCGCAGCGAGCTGGTTGCCGCCGGAGAGAAGGTACTGGATGAGGTGCGCGCAAAGGGGACCTACGCCGTGGTGCTGGCCTCCCGCCCTTATCAGAACGACGCTCTGGTCAACCATGACCTGCCCGCCCTGTTTACCCGCATGGGAATCCCGGTACTGACCGCCGACTCCCTGCCTCATATCAACGAGGTAAACTTAAAGAAGAGTAAGCTGGACATCGTCAATAACTACCATACCCGTATGCTCTCCTCCGCCATCATGGCCGCGTCAGATCCCAATCTGGAATACGTACAGCTGGTCAGCTTCGGCTGCGGCCACGACGCCTATCTGACCGATGAAATTATCCGCCTGATGAAGGAAATTTCCGGCAAGACGCCGCTGATCTTAAAGCTGGACGAGAGCGATATCCAGGGACCGCTGCAGATCCGGGTGCGTTCCTTCGTGGAGACTCTGGAAATGCGCCGCCGGGATATGAAGAGGCTGGAAACCCATGAACTGCCCGACCCCTACGAGGTAAAGTTTACAAAGGAAGATAAAAAAGAAAAAATTGTCCTGGTGCCCAACACCTCCCACGCCTTCAGCCGCCTGATGGCCGCCGCCTTCAAGCGCCAGGGTGTCCACGCCGTCGCCATGGATGTGGGCCGGGAGGAGGCCATCCGCCTGGGCAAGCAGTACGTCCACAACGATATCTGCTTCCCCGCCCAGATTGTCATCGGAGAAGCGTTGGAAACCTTAAACAGCAACCGCTATGACAACCACAACGTAGCCATCGCCATGGCCAAATATGTGGGCTGCTGCCGTCTGACCCATTACGGGGAGCTGCTGAGAAAGGCGCTGGACGACGCCGGTTACGATTATGTGCCCATTCTGACCAACGATGATAAGGACAGCCACAACATGCACCCGGGCTACCGGATGAGTATTCCGGCCTCCATAGAAATCGCCATCGGACTGCCCATGATCGACGCCCTGGAGGAGCTTTTACGAAAAATCCGCCCCTACGAGCTGACAGCCGGAAGCGCGGACGACGCCTTTGAGGAGGCCATGGACGCCCTGATCGGCGGACTGGAGAAAGGCAGCATTCCCGGGGAAATCAGCGGCTTCAAGAAGGCAATTCAGATCATGAACAGGGTGCCATACGATCGCTCCCATCTGAAGCCTACCGTGTTAATCGTCGGTGAATACCTGCTGAATTTCCATCCCGGCGCCAACCACGAGATCGAACGGTATCTGGAGAAAAACGGCCTGGAGATCATTGAAGCACGCATGACCGACGTGATTCGCAAGACCTACTTTTTCAAGGATGAGCAGGTCAGGGAATACCATGTACATAAAGACACGCAGGAAAAAATCTGGAACCGGCTGACCAACAATGTGTTTGAATATGCTCACAATCTGACGGACAAAATTGCGGCCGCACATCCGCTGTATCGCCCGGCCACCCGGCTGCCGGAGATTGCAGACGCCAGCAACCCGGTGATTCCCAGAACCTATGACTCCGGTGAGGGCATCATCATTCCGGGAGAAATCCTGCACCACGCAAAGGAAGGCTGCCAGGCCTTCATCATCCTGCAGCCCTTCGGCTGCCTGCCCAACCATGTGGTAGGCCGGGGCGTCGTCAAAAAGCTGAAGGAGATGTATCAGGACGCACAGATTTTGTGTCTGGACTACGATCCGGACGTCAGCTTCGCCAATATTGAGAACCGGCTGCAGATGCTGATCATGAACCTGAAGGAACGTCAGTCCGGCGCTGCAGGCACGGTCAGGAAAGAAGCGGAGGCTTCCTCACCAGGGTCCATTAAAAAAGCACACGCACACAATCCGGCGGTGTAAATCATCTTCAAAATAAATAAGATACCAAAGGAGCGGGGACAGCTCATTTCAATCGTCCCCGCTCCTTTATTTTGGTTGACACCTCTGTCTTGCTTATTTCATTCAAAGACATCCAGATCCTGTCCGTTTACGACCTCTCCGTCATATCCGGCGTCCCTGATTTCCTGTAAAATCGCCGCGCACCGCCAGGCCATCTCCGCATCCAGATCCTTTGTATTGTCCTGAATCTCCATGTGATAGATGCGATGATAGGTTACCAGAAGCTTCGGCTGCGCCTCCTTTGCCACCTGCGCCAGATCCACACTCAGAGTGTGCACCTCCCGGTGGTATTTCTGCCACTTGGGCTCCCGGGCGGAAATGCCTCCCGTGTACTCCACCTCATGCAGCAGAATATCGCAGTCCTTCGCTTTTTCGGCCACGATCTCAAGAGGAGCCGTATCGCCGCTGATCACGATCACCCTGTCTGCGGTGATAAATTTATAACCGTAGCTCAGGAGCGTTCCGTGGCTCACCGGGAAAGCCTCCACTGTCACCTTGTCATCCCGGTAAATTACTCCCGGCTCTATCTCCGTCACCTGCACCTGATATCCCACCTCATTGGCCCGCTCAAAACCATGAAGGCGAAAATCAATATCCGCCTCATAAGCGGCCAGAATATGGTCGGTCATATGCTGTATGCCCCTGGGTCCAAATACTTTAAGAGGCTCCTTCCTCTCCAGCACCCAGGGAGTGAAAATCAGATCCGGATATCCGGCGGTATGATCCGTATGCAGATGTGTACAGAACGCCACTGTCAGCCGGTCCGGACGCAGGGCATTGATTCCCTTTCGGTAGGCCTTTGCCGCCTGCCGGACCACTCCGGGGCCAAAATCCACCAGATAGGCCTGATCGTCCACCACTACGGCGGAAGCGGGACCGCTGGCGTTGGGACAGGCATTCGGAGTGCCCGTCCCCAGTAATACTAATTTCGTTGCCATTCCTTACTCCCCAGCCTGGCTGTCATCCACATGCTTGATGGAAATTCCTGTAAATCCATAGAAAATGCTGAAAATCGGCGTCAGATACAGCAAAAACAGATAGGGGAAGAAGGCTGCCCAGGCAACGCCCAATGTACCCGACATGTATACACAGTAGCCGTGCCAGGGAATCATCGGTCCGGCTAACGTTCCCGAATCCTCCAGTGATCTGGAAAGTATCTCCGGCGCCACCTTGCGCTCCTTGAAAATCGGCGCCATCAGACGTCCGGTCAGCACATGAGCCATGGGCTGAGAGCAGCTGATGATGCTGGTCACATAGCCCACCAGCAGAGTTGCCACGATCATGGAACCGTCGCTCTTGATATGCCCCACAATGGCATGCAGGATGTTGTCCAGCACACCCAGCTTGTCCAGCATGCCGCCCATGCCAACCGCAAAGCTGATGATAGCCACATACTGAAGCATACTTGTCATACCGCCTCTGTTCAGGATGGTCTGCAGAACTGTCTATTATACACATAT
>JAJQID010000086.1 GCA_021199405.1 Lachnospiraceae bacterium | reverse complement strand
CTTCCAGAACCGCTCCCCACATCTCACCCTCATGCAGAATAAAGGTCTCAATAAAAATATATTCCTTCGCCTGCCTTAAATCCGCCAGCATGGCTTCATAAAGGCTCTCTCCGCTGGAATAATAAGTTGTCCTGACATTTTCATACACCGGATAATCTGAAATATTCTCTATATATCGAAGGGTGGACGCCTCCCTCTCACAGTGCCCCTGCAGATGCCGGACAGTCTCAGAATCTGTACTCAAAAGCGGAAATATCTCCTGATCCTGGGCATTGACTCTTGCCGAAAGCCTTTTGGTCGGCCTTTTGTCTCCCCAGAGCAGATACAGCAGACTCCCCACCGGAGGCAGCACCAGAATCAGAATAATCCAGCCGATCCGAAAGGCCGGATCCCCTTTGCTGCTGACCAGATAAATTACATACAGACTGCTGAGAAAATAGAAAAAAAACAGAATCAGCGTGGAATACCGCAGCACATGCCAGAACAGGAATAAAAGCAGCAGGAATTCCAGAACGACCATGATCACGGTCACCACGATACGATTGGTGATCGCTTTTTTATAATTTAAATCCTTCAGCAATCTCATCAGATTCACTCCATTCCCGGTAAAACAACAGATAGATAATCAGACTCCCTGCAGAATGTCCACTCACTGTCCGGTGGGCTGGTCTGCCGGGTCTGATTATCTATCAAAGGTCTGCAGTATATCCTCTCTCAGGGAGTTCAGGAGTTGTGATATGAAACGACTTTATGTCATTCTCAAACCGTTCCTAAGAAAAGGTATAACTGTAATCCGCGGTCAGTTCTTCCAGATACACGCTGAGCTTTTCCTCAAAGAGATTATCATATATTTCATCATTGACTTCTGTATCATAATAACGGCTGACAAACATGGCAACTGCGTAATAATGGCTGTCCTCATCCTCAAAGACTTCCACATCCCCGGACTTCCGACTGTCATCGAAGAGCCAGTCCGCGTAAAGAGACGACACTTCACTGTAACGAAGCCCCTCCGCCAGAGACCCATCATCCTCATAACCGGAAGTCTCATCCTCCGTGCAATATTCCAGACAAAGCTCATTGAAATCTTCACCATCGTTCAGGCGCTCCACAAACTCCTCTGCCTGCGCCATTGCTTCCTCCATGGCCGCCGAAATGGTGTCTTCGTCCGCATCTTCCTCATACTCGGCCGCGAGGGTGAATACACGGTAATCCACATAATCGTATGCAGACGGGTCTGCCTGATACTCTTCCACAATTTCCGCGTCTGTGACCTCAATGCCTGAATAGATCTCATTATAGTAGCCTAGCGCATAGGAATAGAAACGAACCTGCTCCTCCACCACCTCAGCTGTCGCATACTGCCCATAAGCCTCCTTATAATAAGCGGCAACAGTCATGTCATACTCTTCCGCAGCCTCTGTCACTGACTCCAGGAAGGAAGCATAATCGATGTCCGTCTCATACTCAAAACCAGATTCCTGAGCTTCGTCCGTCAGAGCCACATACTGAACCAGCATCTCTGCGGCTTCCAGCTCAAAATAATCCTTCCAGGTCATATCGTCCGTATACTCCTGTCTGGAAATATCTGTGCTGGTATCCAGACCAAACAGGGAGGCATAGGTACCGTAGCTTTCCAGCCACTCATTATAAACCGTATATGTGTAAAAATCAAACTCCTGCTGTGTAAGTTCATAATCACCGACGGTGATATACACATTGTGGGTAGCAGCATATTTTTCAACTACAGGCCGAATCAGACTATAGGCGAGAAAAACGACCACCAGCACAGCCACAATGATACTGCCGATTCTGAAATACTTCTCCTCCCGCTTTGCTTTCTCTGCAGCCTTCCTTCTCTCTTCCATTTTCCGGTCATATCTGGTTACAACCTTCTTTTCCTCAGTTGCCTCAGAAGCTTTCTTTTCTTTTTTTCCCATTAAAATGAACCTCTTTCACGCGAACTCTCCATTGAAAAGCGGTTCGCAGAATTTTATCCGGCAACAGACCTGCCGCCAGACCGCATTTTGGCTCATGACTGCAACCAGCCATGAGCCAGAACGCCGCTCATACTATGATAACACATCTTTTCTTTTTTTCAAGGATTTCTTTCATCTGCTCAGCACCGTCACCGCTGAGGATTTGCCTGAAATCCCAAAAAATACCCGGAAACAACATCCCGTTTTGAAAAACAGTTTCTCTTTAAGCGAATGGATTCTCCGTCGGATATCTGACGCCCCTGGGCTGATTGTAATCGATCTCGGAGACATCCACGCCGATATACTTAAATACCTCATACAGAGTCTTGCCGTAATGACCGAAGGCAACAGCACCATGATGAGGATAATTCTTTTCAATCAGTACATGGCGATAGAAACGGCCCATCTCCGGAATGGCAAAAATTCCGATACCGCCAAAGGATCTGGTTGCCACCGGCAGAACCTCGCCCTGGGCAATGTAGGCACGAAGCTTTGCGTCTGCCGTGGACTGCAGGCGGAAGAATGTAATATCTCCAGGAACAATATCTCCCTCCAGGGTGCCCTTTGCTACTTCCTTACCAAGCTGTCTTGACATAATGCGCTGGAAATTCATATTGCAGGAGGTAAGCTTGCAGGATGGTGTGTTGCCACAGTGGAACCCCATAAAGGTATCCTTGATGGTGTAAGGATACTTGCCCTCAATATCACTCTTATAAAGATCAGCCGGAACAGAATTGTTGATATCCAGCAGAGTCACCGCATCCTGACTGACCACTGTGCCGATGAATTCACTTAAAGCTCCGTAGATATCCACTTCACAGGATACCGGAATGCCTCTTCCTGTGAGACGGCTGTTCACATAGCATGGCACAAAATGGAACTGGGTCTGGAACGCGGGCCAGCACTTGCCGGCAATAGCCACACAATCGCGGCTGCCCTTGTTGGCCTCCACCCAGTCAAGCAGAGTAAGTTCATACTGTGCCAGTGTCTCAAGGACCTCCGGAATCCTGTTGCCGTTTCCAAGCTCCGCGGCCATATCCGCAGCCACCTCAGGGATTCTGGAATCTCCCGCATGCTTATGGAAGGCTTCGAACAGATCCAGCTCTGAATTCTCCTGAATCTCAGCACCCACGTTGTACAGCTGCTTGATGGGCGCATTGCATGCAAGGAAATCCTGAGGACGGGGTCCAAAGGTGATGATTTTTAAATGATTGAGTCCGATGATCGCCCTGGCAATCGGTTCAAATTCTGAAATCATCTGCGCGCATTCTTCAGCAGTTCCCACAGGATACTCAGGTATGTATGCTTTTAAATTGCGAAGCTTTAAGTTGTAGCTGAAGTTCAGCATACCGCAGTAGGCGTCGCCTCTGCCGTCGATCAGATCCTCTCCGGTTTCCTCCGCGGCAGCCACCACCATGGCCGGGCCTGCAAACTCTTTAATCAGCAGCGTCTCACTGGACTCCGGACCAAAATTGCCCAGATAAAGAACCAGCGCGTTGACGCCCGCGGCCTGAATATCCGCCAGCGCTTTTCTCATGTGAATCTCATTCTCAATGCACACCGGACATTCATAAATTTCACCATATTGTGCCCGATAACTTTCCACAACTGCCCTGCGGCGTCTCTCCGACAATGTCATGGGGAAACAGTCACGGCTGACCGCTACAATACCAAGCTTCACTTTTGGAATGTTAATCATATTGCAAATCCTCCCTGTATTTTAGCACGCAAAGTGCCCTGTAGATGAATTCTACTATAAAACAGATTCTTTTTCAATCGTCATTCTTCGATTTTGCTTGAGAGATTTTGAAAATTATGTTACATTACTCTGAGTCATCGGCTTTCAAGATAAGAGGTTCTATTTTATGAATAAATCAGAAATCAGTGAAATCAAAAAACACTTTACCGAAAAGGGCTGCGCCGTCTCCCGGATCTGCACCTGCTACGTGGGCGGTGAGAAAAATAAAATTTCTCAGACCAGCCAGTCCTTCGGCACCCTGCCCGAGGCGGAAGCGGGGCGGTATCTGCAGCTTTTCAAAAAGGGAGTGTCCGGCGCCCTCGGCAAAAACATGTTCACTCTGGAATTTCCTCTGGAGAGCGAGTTTCAGGATGGGGCGCAGAAGTTTCTCCTTGATCTGCGGGACAGCCATCTGCTGGACGAGGAGCTGCTGGAAAAATTTTATGACAAAATCATCGAAAGCTACCCCTATACACAGAACTACCTGATCCTGCTGGCAGACTGCAATTATGACGTTCCCGGCCGGGGCAGCGATCTGATCGAGCTGGAGGATGCCTCCGACGAGGTTTACCACTACATATACTGCTGTCTGTGTCCTGTGGTTCTCTCCAAGCCGGGACTGACCTATGCCCCCGACCAGAATCTGTTCATGGACCGGATCTGCGACTGGGTGGTGGACGTTCCTGCCCACTCCTTTCTGTTTCCGGCCTTCACAGACCGCAGCACGGACCTGCACAGCTGCCTGTATTTTACCAAAAACTCAGAAAATGCCTTTGAGGATTTCGTCTTTGATCTGCTTGGCTGCACCATGCCCATCACGGCGGGCGTCCAGAAGGAAGCCTTTCAGTCCATGCTGCAGGAGACGCTGGGCGAGGACGGCAGCCTTGAAGTCGTCAGAAATATCCACGACACTCTCTGTGATATGATCGAGGAACATAAAGAAGACCCCGTGCCGCTGACTCTGGACAAGCGCGAGGTCGTAAATGTGCTGGCAAAAAGCGGCATGGAAACGCCTCAGCTTGACAGCTTCGAAAAGCATTTTGATGAGGCTGTGGGAAGTGAAGCGAAGCTGGTTGCCTCCAACATCACCCCTTCCAGAAGCTTTGAGGTGAAGACCCCGGACGTTGTCATCAAGGTCAACCCGGAGCGCTCAGACCTGGTGGAGACCACCTCCATCGACGGACGGGTGTACCTGCTGATTGAGGTCAGCGACCAGATTGAGGTCAACGGAATCCGGCTGACAGCGGAGGCGGAGGAAGCAAAAGAAGAGCAGGGCTGTTAACCCTGCTCATCCGGCTCATCCTCCTGTGCATATTCCTCTGCATCATCATATTCTTCAGCATTCCCGTTTCCAACGCTGTTCATGCGCTGTCTGCGCTTTTTCCTGTTATGATAATATCGGCACAGTTCCAGAATTCCATGATAAATTCCCCTGATCAGAGAAAAAATGAAAAACATGAAAAGAAAGCCCACCAGGCCGAACATGATATCCGCAAATTCCATATTTCCCGTATTGGTCACCCGCTGCCCGATCTCAATGGCAAAGGTAATCACAATGATCAACGTGAATACATAAACCCAGCTGATCACCATCACATGCCCGGTGGAAGCCAGATATTTAAAAACAGGATATACCACAAAGATCATGACCATTCCCAGAAGCCCGATCACCAGAAAGTGCAGCTCCTTATCACTGAAATTATACTCATAGGCATCGTTGAGTGACAGAATTCTGCTGTGTACTTCTGCGATCATTTCCACAATTGAATAAAGAAATGTTGTCATACTCATATCGTTTTCCTCATCCACTCCGCCCTCAGCCGGAGTCCCTTCAGATTTCCTGATAAAAAACAGCCCGTTATCACAGGCCACTGTGTATAAACTTCAGATATCCGAACCCGCGATACAGGCTATCAGTATAGCAAAGCCGGCAAAAACCGTCAAGTGAAAGAATTGTGATTACCAAAAGCTCGCGGATACAACCAGAAATTTCCTTATGGCGCTTCAGCCACAGAAAAAGACCGTTCAGGACCGGAATTTATGGTTTTCCGCCAGGATTTCACTGCAGAGCTTATGGGCCGCCGCGGTAATTTCTTCCGGGTATCCCATCCTTTCCAGAAGCCGGATGGCGTTTCTGCTCTCCGAGCGGCCTGGTTTGAGCTGATAGGTAAACCGCACATCTCCCTCGTCAAAACTTTCTGTGAAGTGATAATGGGCATATTCTTCACTCAGAATGTCCACCAGCTCCAGATCATGAGTGGCAGCGAAACTAAGACAGTTCTGCTCGGAAAGCCAGCGCAGAATCTGGCTGGATGCGGAGATTCTCTCCGGCGTGTTGGTACCCCGCAGCACCTCATCCAGAAAGCAGAGCACAGGCCGGCCGGGCGTCCTAGCACTGTCCAGAATCCGCTTCAGGGTCTTAATTTCCACCATATAATAACTGTCGCCGTTTATCACATCATCCTTCAGGGACAGGGAGGAATAAATCCGGTACAGGGGTGCGGTGTAGGAAGCGCACAGACAGGTATGGATCGTCTGGGCAAAGACAGCGTTGACTGCCACAGTCCTCAGAAAAGTGGACTTTCCGGAGGCATTGGAACCTGTCAGAAGAACTGACTTTTCTCCTGTGATGCTGTTGCCCACCGGCTCCTTAAGCAACGGATACCTGCCGTTTTCCATGACAAAGACCTCCCCGATGACCGGAACACACCAGTCCCCGCGGGTATGTCGGTATGCACAGACAGAAGCGGAAGCATCCAGACGTCCAACGCCCCCGGCCAGCACCCACAGCTCGTCCTGATAGCGATATACGTACTTCAGCATCCGGTGAAACTGGAGGATATCCGCGTGGGTACACATGCGCAGGTAATCCAGAATGCCATCCATCGGGGTTCCTCCGCCCAGGGAGCCGTCCTTTAAAAGAAAGCTGCCCCGCATCATGGGGCGCAGCGCACAGGCAGCCCTTTTCAGCCCGTCAATCTCACCAGCCACCGCTGGCTCCCTGTTTTTGATTTTATCCAGCCTGTCCACAAAGGCCAGAAGCTTTGCGAAATAGGCAAAGGAGGACATAAAGGGCTGTATCTCTGATTTTTGGCGAAAATACAGCAAAATCTGCGCGATCATCACACAAATCAGAAGCAGGAATCCCTGACCTGACACTGCTGTCAGAAGAATAGCCGGCAGATACAGGGCATCGATCAGCAGATCCTGACGCACATGAAAATCCCGCAGAAGATCCAGATTCTCAATGCAGTCAGCCACAGACTGACCTCCGCTGTAGCCCAACTGCCAGAGCTGTGTCTGTAACGTCACTCTCTCCTGAGGATGCTTTTCCCAGAATTCCACCAGTTCCTCGAAGTGTGCAAGCTCCTCGGCGCTCTGCGACGTATTATGGAGCAGAAAATACAGATATTCCTCTCCCACCGCCGAATATGTGTGGTTGACTGTAGAAAAGATCTGATTCAGATTCAGGTCATTCCAGGTTGTCTCGTCCAGCATTTCCGGCTCCCGGAAATGTCTCCAGTAGCCGGACACCCATTTTTTTCGCGTCTCATCCAGATTTCTGAGCGGTTTAATGCCATGATTTTTCCGGATGGTTTCCTGAAATGTGCGTACCTCCCTTCTGCCTCTGTACCAGACCACACCACAGACTGCGAAATACGCGATAATCAAAAAAATGATAAATTCCTGTACCCCCATGATTTCTCCGTAATACTCCCTTTTTTCCCTTGTATCATCAGATAATAATACAGACCATTCCCCCGTTCATATCATTGACGATTTTCTGCATGGACTCCTGCAGCTTGATCTGGCTTTCCTCCTCAATATGTCCGATCTTGGTTCGGATTCCCTCCTGCACCAGCTGCTCCACCGTTTTCCCAAATATATTGGTATCCCAGATGCTCTCTCCCCTGCTGTCCGCTGTCTTAATATAAGTGATCAGATCCTCCGCCTGCTCCTTCGTCCCTACAATGGGGGCAATTTCCGTCTCAATTCCAGCCCGGATCATATGGATGCTGGGGCTCTTGGCCCGAATCTTGACGCCGAATTTACTGCCGTGCTTAATCAGCTCGGGAGGATCCAGGGTAATCTCCTCCTGCAGCGGCATCACCACGCCATAGCCCGCCCTTCGAACCTGATCCATGGCGTTGGAAACCTTATCATACTCCGTCCTCATTCCGGAAACACTTTTCAGCATTTCCATCAGCTGATACTCATTTTTCACCTGTTCCCCGGTATATTCACTGAGCATTTCATAATAATAATCCTGCTTTACCGAAAAACGAATGCCCACCTTTCCTTCGGCCAGATTCAGCGTCTGCATGGCCGCGCCGGAAAGGTACTCACAATCACTTTCCAGAGGTGCCTCCCTCATGCTGCGGATGGTATTTCTGTCCTCCACAATTTTTAGCGCCGCCTGCAGAAGAGAATCCTTCACCGGATGACACAACGGCAGCATCTCCACC
>JAJQID010000162.1 GCA_021199405.1 Lachnospiraceae bacterium | reverse complement strand
GTGTATCCGCGGCATCAAGGGCGATCCGGTTTCCATCGGCCAGCTGGCGCGTTTTGTGGCGGATTATGCCAGAGAGCATGAGATCAACCCGGAGCTTCATGTGGAGAAAAAGGGAAAAAAGGTGGCGGTCATCGGGTCCGGCCCCGCTGGCTTAACCTGTGCCGGCGATCTGGCAAAGGCCGGTTATGATGTGACGATCTTTGAGGCTCTTCATGAGGCGGGCGGCGTGCTGCTGTACGGCATTCCGGAGTTTCGTCTTCCCAAGGAGGAGGTAGTGGCCGCAGAGATACGCAACGTGACTGAGCTGGGTGTGAAGATTGAGACCAACGTGGTGGTAGGCAAGAGCGTGACCATCGACGAGCTGCTGGAGGAAGAGGGCTTTGCGGCCGTGTTTATCGGTTCCGGCGCAGGGCTTCCCAAATTCATGGGAATCCCTGGGGAAAATTTAAACGGCGTTTTTTCCGCTAATGAATATCTGACCAGAAGCAATCTGATGAAGGCCTTCCGGGAGGACAATCCCACTCCCATTATGCGCGGCAAAAAGGTAGCCGTGGTGGGCGGCGGCAACGTGGCTATGGACGCGGCCCGCACCGCCCTGCGTCTGGGAGCGGAGACTCATATTGTATACCGCCGAAGTGAGGAGGAGCTTCCAGCTAGAGTGGAGGAGGTTCATCACGCCAAAGAGGAGGGCATCATCTTTGACCTTCTGACCAATCCGGTGGAAATTCTGAGTGATGACAACGGCTGGGTCAGCGGCATCAAATGCGTCAGAATGGAGCTGGGCGAGCCGGACGAGAGCGGCAGACGCAGACCGGTGGTAAAGAAGGGTTCTGAGTTTGTGATGGAGCTGGATACGGTGATCATGGCCCTGGGAACCTCCCCCAATCCTCTGATTTCCAGCACGACGGAAGGTCTGGAGACCAATAAGTGGAAGTGCATCATTGCTGATGAAACGAACGGAAAGACCACAAAAGAGGGCGTATACGCCGGCGGCGACGCGGTGACCGGAGCAGCCACGGTAATCCTGGCTATGGGCGCAGGAAAGGCGGCAGCGAAGGGAATTGACGAATACCTGAGCGCCAGGTAAAAGGAGTGCTGCCAGGCAGCTGATATATTCTGAGAAAAATGACTGGACGGGCTGTTTTCGAAATGGCCCGTCCTTTTATGGAGAAGCCATGAAAATCGACATTGTTGCCGTGGGAAAGGTAAAGGAAAGCTTTTACCGGGAAGCCATTGCCGAGTTTGAAAAACGCTTAGGTAAATATTGTACGCTGCGTATCATCGAGGTAGCGGATGAGAAGACGCCGGAGGGCGCTTCCTTTGCGCTGGAAGAGCAGATCAGGGCAAAGGAGGGCGAGCGAATTTTAAAAAACCTCAGAGATGAGGCATATGTGATTACTCTGGAAATTCAGGGAAAAAAGCTGAACAGCGTCTCCTTTTCGCAGCGTCTGGAACAGCTTGGCATTCAGGGAAAAAGTCATATTCAGTTTGTCGTTGGCGGTTCCCTGGGGCTGGATAAGAGAGTGTCTCAAAGGGCGGATTTGAAGCTCAGCTTTTCTGATATGACCTTTCCCCATCAGCTCATGCGGGTGATTCTGCTGGAGCAGATTTACAGAGCTTACCGCATTATGAATGGGGAGCCTTATCACAAGTAGAGAATATTTCTTTTATTATTCTGAGTTTCATAATTCGTCAGTCCTGCTCATAGATTATCCTATGAGGCACAGAAAGAAAAACACGAAAAATAAAGCTCATAAACCGACTACAGAGCAGTATGAGGACGGTCTTCGCCAGAAGCTTCTGGCCCATGAACTGCCTCTGGAAGCTGTGACCCATGACACCGTAGTTACATGTATTGGAAGAAACGAAATATGGGTAGAAAATTATAAGGCCATTCTGGAGTACGGTGAGCGGGGTATTTTACTGCAGGCGGGAAGCTGTGTTGTCTGTATCTGCGGAGAACGACTGGTTATTTCTCATTATATGAAGGAGCACATGATGATCCGCGGACATATTCAGAGCGTCACTTATCGATGAAAGCGGCAGCGTGGAAACAGTAGGGAAAGAACAGGATATGTGTCAGACATTTCAGCTGATCCCGCACAGACCATCAACCAAAGGGTGTCAGGAGGGTTTCATGAATTCATATTTTAAAAATGGCAGCTTTCTGCGCCTGAAGCTGGAGGGGCAGGGCGTGGAGCGCTTTTTTACTCTCTGCGGCAACCGTCATATTCCTTTATGGAATATTCAGGCCGATGGAAAATACTGTTATGCCAACATTCATTACAGAGACTGGGAGCAGGGAAGAGAGCTTCTATTGAAAACCGGAACACAGGCAGCCATTGTGAGAAAACATGGACTGCCCTTTTTATTGCCCGGGCTGAAGACCAGAGCGCTGTTTGGAATTGCGGGGCTTATGGCGGTAGCCTGGCTTTGGTACAGCACTCAGCTGATCTGGCATATTGAATTTGAGGGAAATTATTCCATCACGGAGGATCAGCTGACGGATTTTATGGCGGAGAGGGGGATCTGGGTTGGCGTCAGAAAAAGCAGTCTGGATCTGGAAACATTGGAGAAGGAGCTCAGGCAGGAGTTTCCTCTGATCACCTGGACCAGTGGAAAGATCAATGGAACGGTGCTGGAAATTTCCATCAAGGAAAATGAGAGACCCAATGTGACTCTGCCTGTCCTTTCCGTGGAAGAGGCCACAGGGCTTTATGCCACTGCGGACGGAGTTATGATATCGGTTTATGTGAGAAATGGAATTTCTCTTGTGTCCCGGGGAGATGAGGTACATCAGGGAGACCTGCTGGTGGACGGAAGGATCCCGGTGCTGAATGAGGAAGGGGAGACGGATCATTATCTGCTCTATGAGGCTGACGCTGATATTCTGATTGAGACCGTGCAGCAGGTCAGCTACAGTCTTGACAAGGTGTATGTGGCAAAGGAGTATACCGGCCGGAAGGGGAGCGGCGTCTGGCTTTCCCTGAACCAGATTCTTTACAGGCTGCCGCAGACCGGAGCCGGATGGAAGGAAAAGGAGCAGCTTCTGGAACCGTCCTTTACGGTTACGTTATTTGGCCGACAGCTTGGTTTCGGCTTTTTTGAGGCAAAGGAATATCAGAATGTGGAGAAAAGCTATACTCCCCAGGAGGCGGAGGCGCTTCTGAGGGCGGAATTTGAAAAAAATAATTTAATATTAGAGGAAAAGGGGGTACAAATTATTTCAGAAAATGTTACAATGGAGGAAAATGAGAATTTTTTTCTGCTGCGGGGAGAGATGACTGTGCGTTACGCTGCGGTGGAGAGTAAGATCATCACTGAGGAGGTTTCTAAGGAGATTGATGACACAGAAGGCTTGTGAGTGTACCATGGAATTGACAATGGATCAGATGAGGAATATTTTTGGCCGACATGACCAGTATATTAAAAAGATAGAAAAAGACCTTCATGTGGATATTGTCAATCGAAACGGCGCCATCAGGCTGATCGGAGACGGGGAGGCCGTGGAGAAAGCGAGGCATATATTGGAGGAGTTAAATCATTATCAGGAGAATGGAAATGAGATCGAGGAGCAGAGTGTGGACTATGCTCTGGAGCTGGAAAAAGAGAATTCTCTGGATTCCATGTCCCAGATTGACTCAGACTGTATATGTCATACAATTGCCGGTAAGCCCATCAGACCCAAAACACTGGGACAGAAAAAATATGTGGACGCTATCAGGGACAATATGATTGTCTTTGGCCTGGGACCTGCAGGTACAGGCAAGACCTATCTGGCCATGGCCATGGCGATCACAGCCTTCAAGGCCAATGAGGTCAGCCGGATTATCCTGACCCGCCCTGCCATTGAGGCCGGAGAGAAGCTGGGCTTTCTGCCGGGAGATCTGCAGAGCAAGGTAGATCCCTATTTAAGACCCTTATACGACGCCCTCTACCAGATCATGGGTGCGGAAACCTTTGCCAGGAATATGGAAAAGGGGCTGATTGAGGTGGCGCCTCTGGCCTACATGCGCGGACGGACGCTGGACAACTCCTATATAATTCTGGATGAGGCGCAGAATACCACGCCGGCGCAGATGAAAATGTTTCTGACTCGTATCGGCTTTGGCTCCAAGGTCGTCATCACCGGCGACAGCTCCCAGAAGGATCTGGCGCCGGGTATGAAGAGCGGCCTGGATGTGGCGGAAAAGGTGCTATCGGGAATAGAGGATATTGCGTTTTGTAATCTGACCAGCAGGGATGTGGTGCGTCATCCGCTGGTGCAGAAGATTGTGAAGGCCTATGAGGTCTACGAGGAGCGCCAGGCCCGCCAGGAGGTCAGAAGCAGAGAAAAAGGCAATGGTCGCCCGTATACCGGCTCCAGACCGGGAAACCGCGACAGAAAACTATAAATAAAGGAGTATCATCGAACGGGACCGTGGCAGAAACAGCGGCGCTGACCGGGCGATCACAAAGGAAAAAGTGGCACTTATTTTTGAAAAAGAAGCGGAATTTCAGGTGGATTTTGACGCGGAAGCACTGGCCTGCACCGTAGTGGAGCAGGCGGCGGATATGGAGCAGATTCCCTACGAGTTTGAAGTAAATTTAACGCTGGTCGACAGTGAGGAAATTCGCCGGATAAACCGGGATTTTCGTGGAATTGACAGTCCCACGGACGTGTTGTCCTTTCCCAATCTGGATTTCCCGGCGCCCGGGGATTTTTCCCTGCTGGAGGAGGAGAGCAGGGAGGCGGATTATTTTGACATGGACAGCGGGCTTTTACTTTTGGGAGATATTGTTATCAATGTGGACAGGGTATTTTCTCAGGCGGAGGAGTACGGACATTCCCTGAAGAGGGAGTATGCCTTTCTGATCGCCCACAGTATGCTGCATCTTTGCGGCTATGACCATATGGAGCCGACGGATGCCGCTCTTATGGAGGAAAAACAAAACGGGGTGCTGAACGCCCTGGGAATTACAAGGGATAAACAGGCATGGATTTAAAAAACAAGCATCTGGTTCACCTGGCAGAGGGGCTGCTCTGGGCGGGTGTACTGTTATTTTTTACAAAAACAGGATCGGAGGGGATCCTTTATGCGGCGGGAACGCTGGAAATTTTTTACGCGGTCTTCCGCTTTTTCCTGGGTTATCTGCCGGACGCGGTCAGCAGAGTTTCCAGAAATAAGAGAAATAAGGAACGGCCGGGGATGAGCGCCGTGGCGGTGAAGGCCAGTGTTTTATATGGCCTGATTGGCATGATTTTATGCATGCTTGCTCTGCTTGGACTGTCATTTGTGGCGGATTCTCTTGAAATTTCATATATGGGGCGTCTTCTGAGAATTTATCTGTGGATAACGCCCTTCGGCTGTATTTTACAGATTCTTTCAGGTATTTTACAGGCGGAAACAGGAAAGACTGCTTCCGGCGTTGTCAGACTGATTGTCAGCATTGGTGTCATTGCGGGCACTGTGGTCGGTGTGGCTGCTTTGTATCCTTACGGGGAGAAGGTGGGAGATTTCCTGCAGCATTCCGAGGTCCTGTATTTTTATATGGCTCTGGCGGTGCTGCCGGGAATCGGGCTGGGAATTGCGGCGGCCTGTCTGTACGCGGTGGTGGTAATTCTGCTGCACCGCTATGATTTTGAATGTCTGCATACTGTCCGGGATCCGAAGCTTCCCACAGTGAGGGAAATGCTGGGGATGCTGTTTGGACAGATTGGAGCCGATTCTGTGTTGATTCTGTTATCCAGGCTGCCGTTGATTCTGCTGTTTTTCCTGACGGCGAAGGCAGGAGGGGAGGAACAGATTCTGTTTGGCGCCTTTTATGGGATGATTCTGCCTCTTCTGATGATTTTTCAGTTTGTATTTGATCTGGGCTTGACTCCCATTGAGCGGGGAATGGTCTCGGCCATGCGTAAAAGACAGGATGATTATTATTATCGGTTTTATATCGGCGCAATGAAGTACGTCTGTCTTTCCGGCACGGTTGCGGCGGTGCTGTTTGCAGCGCTGCACAAGCCTTATCTGGCACAGTGGAATTTGCAGACGACAGATATGCTGATGAGCCTGACGCTGGGCTGCAGTGTATTGTTCTTTATCATCCTTCCTTGGCGTTTCCTGCTGGATTTACTGAAGCTTCGAGGCGGGGAGAAGATCATTCTGATCGCCTTTATTGTCGGAGATATTGCGTCTGTTCTGAGCGCAGTGGTATTTACCGGGGAGGCGGGGGTGACAGCAGCGGTTTTTGTCAGGAGCCTGGCGCTGTTTTACGTGATATCCACTCTGGTTATGGTGATTTTCAACGAACGTGAGATTGGCACCTCGCCATTGACTTATCTCTCCCAGATCTGGCTGTCGCTTTTGCTGACCGGCGGGGTGGGGCTGCTGGTATTTGGCCTGCAGCTTCTGGTGTTTACGGGGCTTGGAGGGTTTGCCACCGTGCTGCTTGGGTATTTTGTGGGTTTCTGTCTGCATCTTCTGAGTGTCGGTTTTACGGGGGCTTATTCCAGGGAGGAGCTGAGAATTGTGCCCTTTGGCAGGGTGATCGGGAGATTCAGAGGAATGAAAAGTATATAATATTTGAATAATAATCTGTTTTCTGCACATACTACCCTTAATCAATGAATTGGAGGGCAGTAGCATGAAGAAAAATATTGCGGTTTTTATCTATGTTCCGTTGCTGGCGCTGCTGATTGCCGTAACCGGTTTTCTGCTGATTTATGAGAGCACGCCCCGGCAGACGCTGCAGGAGGAGCAGATTATCAATCTGGACGAGTACTTTCAGACGCAGCAGACGCCGGAGGAGGATGTACAGACGGTGGATGAACCGGAGGTGGTGCTGCCGTCCGCACAGGAGGATGCGACGCCGGTGAAGGAGAGCATGGAATCGGCCAACGCCTTTGTGCTGGGGGTGGTGGACGATCATGTGGCGGTTTTTGAGAGCGGGGAAACGGAGGTCTATATGTACACCGGAATCCTGCTGGAGAATCTGCCGGACGGTACCCGGTCGGAGGTGCTCGCGGGAAAAGAGATTGCGGATGAACAGGCGCTGTATTTCTTTCTGGAGACCTACTCAAGCTAGAAGAAGGGTTCTGAGGTGATTTATGAGAATAGGCATTGTGGGCGGCGGAGCCGCGGGGCTGGCTGCCGCCGTAACCGCCTGTCAACTGGGGGCGGAGGTCCTTCTGCTGGAGCAGACCGACCGGGTGGGCAGGAAAATTTTGTCCACAGGAAATGGAAAATGCAATTTTACCAACCGCCGGATGGGGGAGGAATATTATCATTCTGAGACAGCAGATTTGCTGTCTTGCTTTGTGTCTCAGGACAGTGTATCTCAGGTGCTGGATTTTTTTTCAGGGCTTGGAATGCTTTACAGAGAAAAAAACGGCGGTTACTATCCTTATAGTGAGCAGGCGCAGACGGTGCTGGATGTACTGCGCTTTGCACTGGAGAAATACGGCGGGCAGGCACAGGTGCGGACAGGGTGTCGGGTGGAGAAGGTGCAGCCCTTAAAGGACGGCGGGGTCAGGCTGGAGCTTCTGGAGCAGGCAGCCGGTCAGGCATCAGAAGCTTCTGCGAAAAAAGACGGTTCTCAGGACAGAAAAAAAATACACAGTCATTTGACAGTGGACAAAGTTATTCTGGCCTGCGGCGGGAAGGCAGCTCCCAAAACCGGATCCGACGGCAGCGGCTATGCGCTTTTAAGACAATTGGGGCTTTCCTGCGTGCCGGTGGTGCCCGCGCTGGTACAGCTGCGCTGTAAGGAAAAGGAGTTTACGGTAGTGGCCGGGGTGAGAACGCAGGCGGTGGTGCGGCTGTTTGTGGATGGCAGGCAGACGGATGAACAGGCGGGGGAGGTGCAGCTGACGGACTATGGCATCTCCGGCATTCCGGGGTTTCAGCTCTCACGCAATGCTTCCTATGCTGTGAACCGGGGACAGGCAGTGACAGCCAGGCTGGATGTGCTGCCCGAATTTTCTGAGGAGCAGTGGACGAATCTTTTACTTGCCCGTAAAAAACAGTACGGGGAACGTACCATGGAAGAGTTTTGCTCCGGCCTGTTACATAAAAAGCTGTGTGCTCTTTTCCTGAAAAAATGTAATATCCGGTCAAATCAGAGGGCGGAAACCGTCAGCGGCAGTCAGATCCGGCAGTTTTCCGGTCTTTGTAAGTGCTGGCAGGTGACTGTTGAGCGGCCCAACGGCTTTGATATGG
>JAJQID010000264.1 GCA_021199405.1 Lachnospiraceae bacterium | reverse complement strand
GTCTATATGCGGTTCAGCCGTCTGGCCACGCCGGTCTATCACGGTGAGGACTTCCATTTTGAGATCGGAAAGGGCGAGGTCCTTCAGGAGGGAACTGACATCGCCATTATTGCCAACGGTATTCTGGTGCCGGAAGCAGTGGAGGCGGCCGGGACCCTGAAGGAGGAAGGAATTTCAGCCCGCGTTATCAATATGGCGACCATCAAGCCTCTGGATGAGGAGCTGGTGCTGAAGGCTGCCAGGGAATGCGGCAGAATTGTCACCGTGGAAGAGCACAGCGTGATCGGGGGACTGGGCGAGGCGGTCTGCTCCCTTCTCTCCGAGAAGCTGCCCACACCGGTGAAAAGAATCGGAGTCAACGACGTTTTCGGTCATTCCGGTCCGGCGGTACCGCTTTTGAAGCAGTTTGGTTTAAGCGCGGAAAATATTGCGGCTCAGTGCAGGGCGATGCTGGCTTAAGGTGTTGAGTTTTATAGTGAACGACAAAAATAATTTGCCGTTCACTATAAAAGTGATAAACAGGAATTTGGAGACCTGTGCGGATGGTTCCGTACAGGTCTTTATTATGCCCTGGAAGAGTTTTCGTTGACTATTTTTCTGAAAGAACATATGATAGAGGCAGGAAGAGATTCAAAAGGAGGCGGCTCATGAAACTGACATTTATCGGTGCGGCCCATGAGGTGACCGGCAGTTGTACACTGCTGGAGATTGGCGGCAGGAATATTCTCATTGACTGCGGAATGGAGCAGGGCACAAATATTTATGAAAATATTCCGCTGCCTGTGTCGGAAGCGGATATTGACTGTGTTTTTCTGACCCATGCCCATATTGATCACTCCGGGAATCTGCCCCTTTTATATAAGAAGGGGTTTCGGGGGCAGATATATACTACTCCGGCTACCTGCGGTCTGTGTGACATTATGCTCCGCGACTGTGCTCATATCCAGGAGACAGAAGCAGAGTATTCTAACAGGAAATCAAAGCGTGCCGGCAGAGAGGAGACAGAGCCGGTCTATGATATGACGGACACGGAGGGGCTGTTGAAGCTGCTGCGTCCTGTAGAGTATGGCAGAATTTACCGGGTGAACGAAAATGTGGCGGTGCGGTTTACAGATATTGGTCATCTGCTGGGTAGCGCGGCTGTGGAGCTGTGGCTTTCAGAGAACGGCGTTGAGAAAAAAATCGTCTTCAGCGGTGATGTGGGAAACACCAGTCAGCCCATTATCCGGGATCCCCAGAAGGTGAAGGAGGCGGATTACCTGGTCATTGAGTCCACATACGGTGACCGGCTTCATGCAAAGCGGGGACAATATCTGGAAATTCTGACAGATTATATTCAGCGTACTCTTGACAGGGGCGGAAATGTGATTATTCCCTCCTTTGCCGTGGGCAGGACGCAGGAGATTCTTTACTTTATTCGGGAGATTAAGACACGTCACATGGTACATGGTCACGATGGCTTTCCGGTTTATGTGGACAGTCCGCTGGCTGTGGAGGCTACAGGCGTTTTCATGCAGTGCGGGATGGAGTGCCTGGACGAGGAGACCCGCCTGCTCATGGCGCAGGGAATCAATCCACTGGTTTTTGAAGGGTTAAATCTGAATGTGACGACGGCGGAATCCATGGCGCTGAACGGCGATCCGGAGCCCAAGG
Organism: Lachnospiraceae bacterium; assembly: GCA_021199405.1. Taxonomy (GTDB): domain Bacteria; phylum Bacillota; class Clostridia; order Lachnospirales; family Lachnospiraceae; genus RGIG6307. Next base: position 6,628 of record JAJQID010000264.1, on the reverse strand, counting down.
TCATTATTTCCGCCAGCGGTATGTGCGATGCCGGGCGGGTGCGTCATCATCTGAAATATAATTTGTGGCGGAAGGAGAGTCTTATTTTATTTGTGGGCTATCAGGCCGTGGGAACCCTGGGGCGGCTCATCTGTGACGGAGCAAAGAAAGTGAAGCTTTTCGGCGACGAGATTGCCGTCAATGCCGAGATCGGTTTCCTCCCCGGCGTCAGCGGCCACGCGGACAAACAGGGGCTTTTGGACTGGCTGGCCGGATTTGAGAAAAAGCCGGAGCAGATTTTTGTCAATCACGGGGATCCAAAGGCATGCCAGGCCTTTGCGGACTGCCTGAATCAGGAACAGGGCCTGAACGCATACGCTCCCTATTCCGGCACCGTTTACGATCTGGCGGCAGGCGAGTTTGTCAGGCTGACGGAGGGCGTTCCCTACGAGAAGAAGGCATCGCAGGATATTGCAGGAACTCAGAGGACGGCGCCAAACGCGTCAAAGTCATCGGGGGCACAGAAGGCTTCGGCTTATGACACGCTTCTGAAGGCTCTGCAGAAGCTCACCGAGACCGCGAAGGGGTGCGAGGGCATGGCTAATAGGGACCTTTTAAGGTATGCGGAAAGGATGGAGAAGCTGGCGGAGGAGATGAGAAAATAACAAAAGACACTGGAAATATGCTTTGAATGGTGATATAATATTCCAAAATGTTGACAAACATTTATTCTAACTATAAAAAATGTTGATAAAAAGCGATAAAACAGATGAATTTTGTTGATTCGAGGTGCTTTATGCTAAAAAGAAAAGCGGCAGATGAGATAAAAAAATGGCTGGATTCGAAGAATAAAAAATGCCTTATCATTCAGGGAGCCAGACAGACAGGAAAGACATATATCATTGAACGGTTTGCAGAGGAGAACTATGAGGAGCTTGTGGAAATCAACTTCAAACAGCTGCCTTCTGCAAGGGATATTTTTGCCGGTGATCTTACGGTGGACAATATGGTTATGGCCATGCGCTTCCGTTTCCCTGAAAAGAAAATTCTTCCCGGGAAAACCATGATTTTTCTGGATGAAATTCAGGAGTGTCAGGAAGCGCTCACGTCGCTTAAATTCTGGGCAATAGACAATCGATTCGATGTGATAGCCTCGGGATCGCTTCTGGGAATAGACTATAAACGTGCATCCTCTTATCCTGTCGGGTATGTGGATTATGTGAGGATGTACGGACTTGATTTTGAAGAATTCCTGTGGGGGATGGGAATTTCAAAAGATATGACAGGGAAGCTGTGCGATTATCTGCATTCCCGAACCGTGATACCTGAGGCCATCCATTCTCAGATGATGAATTATTACAGACAGTATATTGCAACAGGCGGTATGCCGGAAGCAGTACAAAAATATGCAGACACAAAGGATTTCAGAGAGGTCGATCGTATACAAAGGAATCTCTTACAGGGATATCTGTATGACATAGCGCATTATGCAACGGCTGAAGAAAAAGTAAAAGCGGAGAAATGTTACCTTTCTCTTGCAAAGCAGCTGCTGGATAAAGAAAATCATAAATTTCAATATAAGGAAGTCGAGCATGGCGGCAGGGCACAAAAATATTTTTCGAGTGTTGAGTGGCTGCTTCGCGCGGATATGGTGCACTTGTGTAAACTGGTGACTGACATCAGATTTGATCTGGATGATTATGCAAGGGATGATTTCTTCAGAGCTTATACAACAGATTTGTCACTGCTGATGGCGATGAAGGATTTCTCATTAAAACAGTATATTGTAGAAAATACCCTGGAGGGAAACTCCAAAGGGGGCATATATGAATGTGCAATAGCAGACGCTCTTTATAAAAAGGGGTATCCATTATATTTCTATAAAAATGAGACAGCAAAAAAGGAGATAGATGTCATAATCCAGAAGGAGGGAAAGGTAATTCCAATTGAGGTCAAGAGTGGAAATACACGGGCAAGCTCACTGAGATCACTGATGAAGAATCATAAGGATATTGGCTGTGGATATAAGTTCGCAGATGGCAATACAGGTGTGAGTGAGGATCGTATCATTACGCTGCCTTTATATATGGCTGCATTTCTTTGATGGGAAATCCTGTTGCATCAATTAATATAGTCAATTATGATTTACTAATTTATAAATCACTAAAATGACATTTGGGTGCGAATATCATTCATATCGAAATTATATCCCCAAATGCGTCATAACTTCAAGAATAGAAACAAAAAGAGGCAAAAATTCATAAAACAACAGAAATTAAGCTATTCATTGTAAGTATAATAATATGTTACAATGTTCTTACCAAACATGTCGAAACCCGGGAGAAAAAAGAAATGCCATGAAACCAGAGTGGGTAAGGAGCAGGCTTATCTCTGGATATATCCGGCACCCTGGAGCGCCATGGAGGTGAGCCTGTCCAACGTGGGCATCATCATAATATATTTCGGAAGGAACTGAAAACAATATGGCAATTATTTATCAGGAAAAAGAACGCATTTTTATATTACAGACTCTACACACCACATACCAGATGAAGGCGGATGACCGCGGCGCCTTGCTTCATTTATATTATGGGAAAAAAGCGTCCGGAAATCTGGACTATCTGCTGCCTTTTTATGACAGGGGTTTTTCCGGGAATCCGGCGGATGTGGGAAATGACCGCACCTATTCCATGGATGTGCTGCCTCAGGAATATCCGACTTATGGGGTGGGGGATTACCGGGCGGCGGCGCTGGATATAGAGAATGGCGACGGCACGGAGTGTGTCGATTTGCGGTATTGCTCTCATGAAATCAGAAAAGGCAAATATGCACTGCGGGGGCTCCCCGCGGTGTTTGCCGATGAAAAGGAGGCGCAGACTCTTTCTGTTCGCCTGAAAGATGCCGTCAGCGGCGTTGAGGTTGAGTTATTGTACGGGGTGCTGGAGCGGGAGGACATCATCACCCGGGCCACGGTGATCTCCAATATGGGAACGAATGAAGTGACTGTACAGAAAGCAGCCTCTGTCTGTCTGGATTTTCTGTATGGAGATTATGATCTGATCAGCTTTTACGGCAGGCACGCCATGGAGAGAAATATGCAGCGTTCATCCATTGGGCATGGCGCTTTTTCCATCGGCAGCAGGCGGGGAACCTCTTCTCATCAGTACAATCCGGGGGTGATTCTGGCAGACAGGCATACCACAGAGGAGCAGGGAAGCTGTTACGGTCTTCTGTTTGTGTACAGCGGGAATTTCCTCTGTGAGGCGGAGCGGGATCAGTTTGACCAGACCAGAGTGCTAATGGGGCTTGGGAGTGATTATTTTCAGTATCCTTTAAAACCCGGGGAGAGCTTTACGGTGCCGGAGACCATTTTGTGCTTTTCTGATCAGGGATTGGGAGAATTATCCCGCCGTTATCATGACTGTATCCGGAACCATATTTGCCGGGGAAAATATGCCCATGGGGCCAGACCTCTGCTGCTCAACAGCTGGGAAGGGGCCTATTTCCACTTTAACGGGGAGACCATTATCAATCTGGCTCGGGAATCGAAGGCGCTGGGCGTGGACATGGTAGTCATGGACGATGGCTGGTTTGGAAAGCGGGAGAATGACAGAAGCGGTCTGGGCGACTGGCAGGCCAATGAAAAGAAGCTGGGCATGAGCCTGGGAGAGCTGGTCAGAAGAGTCAATGAGCAGGGAGTCCGTTTCGGCATCTGGATGGAGCCGGAGATGGTCTCCGAGGACAGCGATCTGTACCGGACCCATCCGGACTGGGCGCTGTGCTTTCCCGGCAGGAGGCCGGTGAGAGGGAGAAATCAGCTGGTGCTGGATTTTTCCAGGGAGGATGTGAGAGAGGCTGTTTTTGCGCAGGTCTGTCAGGTGCTGGATCAGGGAAATATTGAGTATCTGAAGTGGGATATGAACCGGAGCATTTCTGATATTGCCTCGGCGCAGCGCCTGCCGGGGAGAGTGACCTATGATTATATGCTGGGAGTTTATGACTTCCTGGAAAAGCTGACGGCGCGGTATCCGGATCTTCTGATAGAGGGCTGCAGCGGGGGCGGAGGCAGATTTGACGCAGGGATGCTTTATTACGCTCCTCAGATCTGGTGCAGCGATAACACGGATGCGGCGGACCGGGTATTGATTCAGTACGGGACTTCCTTCTTTTATCCGGCCTGCACCATGGGCGCCCATGTGTCCGCTGTGCCCAATCATCAGACAGGCCGGAAGATGAGCCTGAAGACCCGGGGAATCGTGGCCATGGCCGGGACCTACGGGTTTGAGCTGAATCCGGCTCTGTTGACAGATGATGAGAAGGAGGAGCTGAAGGAACAGATTTCGGACTGGAGAAGAGTGGAGCCGCTGGTCAGGGACGGGGATTATTATCGGCTGAGCAATCCCTATGAGGAGACCTTCGCGGCATGGGCGTTTGTCTCCAGAGATAAGGAGCGGGCGCTGATGAGTGTGGTGATGATGAAGAAGCATGGAAATGCGCCGGTGGCTTATGTCAGGATGAAGGGGCTTTTGCCGGAGGCGGAGTATGAAAACATGGAAGATGACAGGGTGTACAGCGGTTCGGCACTGATGAACGGAGGGCTTCCGCTTCCTTTGGAGAGGGGAGAGTTTCAAGGGTATCAGGTGGAGCTTCGAAGGAGAAGGGTATAGCAATATAGCAGGCTGATGGGGACGCTTGCAGACAGTCCCTGCTGCAGGGCAGTTATTGGTTTGAGCGGCGGCTCCGGTTCAGGCAAGACCAGTATTGCGGCACTTTTGAAGGAAAATAAATGAGTGAACGGCTTCCGGGCGTACCGGGAGCCGTTTTCCTATTTTCCGGTTGCTTTCAAGGTGATATTCAGATATACTTTTGAAGAATAAGGGCGGTTTTATCTGGCTGCACTGTCAAAGACAGCGCACAGAGGCTTTAGAAAATGCAGGAAGATATGAAAGGGATACAGAATAATCATTATTGATGAAATCAGAAAGGCAGGAAGATTATGGAGGATACTCAGGAAAAGATACAAAAATCCCACGCGGATGAAAATGATTTCACCCAGGGCAGCATTCTGGCAAAGCTGCTTCGGTTTATGCTGCCTGTGCTCGGGGCGCAGATTCTCCAGGCCATGTACGGGGCGGTGGATATTCTTGTGGTGGGGCGTTTTGGTACCACGGCAGGAATCTCAGGCGTATCCACCGGCAGCAGTGTTGTCGCTCTGGTGACCTTTACCATCACGGGTCTGGCCATGGGCATCACCGTTCTGATTGGTAAATATCTGGGAGAAAAGCGGGAGGACAGAATCGGGAAGGTCATTGGCGGCGCTGTCTGCTTCTTTGCCGTTTTGTCGGTTGTTCTGGCGGCGGTGATGCTTATTTTTGCCAGGCCGCTGGCCGTTCTGATGCAGGCGCCGGAGGAAGCGGTGGAGCTGACGGCCATGTATGTGCGGATCTGCGGCGGCGGGATATTTTTCATCATTGCATATAACGTGATCAGCAGTATTTTCCGGGGGCTCGGCAATTCCAGACTTCCCCTGATCTTTGTGGCGATCGCCTGTGCGGTAAATATCATCGGCGACCTGCTGTTCGTGGCAGTGCTGGACATGAATGTGGCGGGAGCTGCTCTGGCTACAGTTATGGCTCAGGCGGTCAGCGTTATTCTTTCCCTTGTGATATTGAAAAAACAGGATCTGCCATTTACGGTCAGAAGAGAGGATATCTGTTTGAATGCCGAAATCGGCCGTTTTGTGAAAATCGGCGCACCCATCGCCTTTCAGGAGGTGCTGACCCAGTTGTCCTTTCTGGCTCTCTGCGCCTTTATCAACCGACTGGGGCTGGAGCAGTCCTCCGGCTACGGCGTGGCCAACAAGATCGTCAATTTTGTCATGCTGATTCCCGGCTCCCTGATGCAGTCCATGTCCGCCTTTGTGGCCCAGAATGTAGGCGCCGGCAAGGAAAAGCGGGCCAGGGAAGCCCTGTTCACCGGCATGGGTGTGGGAATGGTGCTGGGCGTCTTTACCTGTATCTTTGTGTACTTCAGGGGTGATCTGCTGGCAGGTATTTTTTCCTCAGACGCCGCGGTGGTGGAGCAGGCGGCCCTGTACCTGAAGGGCTTCGCGCCGGAAGCGGTTGCCACCGCCATTCTGTTTTCGCTGATCGGCTACTTTAACGGCCACGGGCAGACGCTGTTTGTGATGATTCAGGGCCTGGGACAGACCTTCGTGGTCCGTCTGCCCATGTCCTATATCATGAGCAGCCGCCCCAATGCCAGCCTTACAGGAATCGGGCTTGCGGCTCCCTGCGCCAGTGCCTTTGGAATCTTACTGAATGTGATTTATTTTGGCATATATGCGAGAAAGATGAAGAAAGAGAGGGTAGAGTGAAGGTAATTGTCTTTGATTTAGGCGGAACTCTGATGGAGTATGAGGGAATGCCATTGAACTGGAGCAATTATTACGAGCAGGGTTTTGCAATGGATGAATTTTTGGAGGGGCAGGTTTGATAAGGTTAATAAAACTGTCGGAAGAATATAAAACGCAGCTGGCAGAAATGATCGACGAATGGAGCTTGGATCATGAAATAAATCATGTTCCGGGGGTCTTTTTCAAAAATGATTATGATGATTTTGTATTTTTTCTGAATCATCTCGAAGTGAT
>JAJQID010000189.1 GCA_021199405.1 Lachnospiraceae bacterium | reverse complement strand
CTCAAAGGCCAGCAGAATCTTACTGTTCCGGGGTTGATCAGACAAATCCACCCACTTGCGGTAAAAACAGCAGGTCCGCTTCTGGCCGCTGCCCGCGTCCTGAATCCGGTTTACGAACAAATCCTCATCATTAAAGGTATGGGGCAGGGAGACCTCCTTCCAGCCTGCTTCCTGATATTCCTTCTCATAAAAATATTTTCCCCTGCTGTCCTTATGCCTCTCCAGCGCGTCACGCAATGGAAAGGCGTCCGCCAGCAGAAAATGCCAGCAGTAATTAAAATTGTACTTCATGCTTTTTTCCTTCCAGTGATTTTTGCTGCTTATATTTTACGCCAGTACATTGCTGAAGGTCAATTCTTCTCCGTTTTCATCCCGCATTTTTTTACCGGCATCCACACCTCTGTTTTTCTCTCCTCCCGGGGCATCCAGTGATACACCACCAGCTCCGGCCCGTCCGCCAGCTCAAACCCCAGATCCGGCATCCACTCCGTCAGAATCTGAACTCTTCTCCCCAGCAGTTCAAAGAGCTCAGGAATGGTATTTTTTCCATCCTTCGTCTCGAAAATGATGTAAGTGGTTCTGGGCAGCGCAATATTTTCCAGAGCAAGCTCTTCTACAAAATCCACTCCCGTCACCGCATGGTTATACAATTCCTCCCTCTCATAGCTGTCCAGCACATGACAGTAATAATAATCGTACCCTTCATCCGTTATATTCGTCATAACGCAATGTGCATCCTTATTTTCCGCGCTGGCCGCCCCGCTCAAAAACCATTGCTTTCCTCTGGTGGTTGCAAAGAGCTCCTCTTCCTGCGCCTCCCGCTCCTTCCCATAGGGTGCTCCGGTAAAATGGGTTTTAAAGCCCGTCAGAAGCATCTCTTCCTTTTCCTCTATCCGATAGTCCATCAGACTTCCTCCTTCCAGTGAAATTTTAAGCGTCAGGCGGGAGAAAGATTTTAAGCTGCTCCCGTTCATCCTGGCCGCTGACGGCGAAATCCCGTGAAATTTGTGAAATGCCTTCGCAAAGCTGTCCGGACTTTCATATCCGTATTTCAGAGCGGCATCGATCACTTTGATTTTGCCCGCGGCAAGCTCCGCCCCCGCCAGAGAAAGCCGCCGGTTCCGGATATATTCCCCAAGAGTCATGCCGCACAGAAGGCTGAATATCCGCTGAAAATGATAGCTGGAGGAAAAGCCCCTGGCGGCGATGGAGTCGTAATCCAGCTCCTCCGTAATATGATTTTCTATATAGTCAATGGCCGACTGCATTCCCGTGATCCAGTCCATTTTTCCCTCCATCCTCAGCATCCATTGTGCAGCTGCCTTTTAACTCCTCTGTTCCGCTCAGTTCATGGACCTGACCGCTGCATTTCTATTGAATTTTTTCCTGTCAGATATTCGCCTGGCATTTCATCAGACAGCCTTCGTCCATGATCAGATGCTCTGTATATCGCCCCAGAAGTCCGGCGGAAGGCTTATGCGATATCATAATCACCATCGCGTCCTCCTCCAGAAGAATGCTCTCCACATTTTCCCCGTTCTTTTCATCCAGGGCGGAGGTCACCTCATCGCAAAGATACACGTCCGGCCTTCCCACCATGGCTCTGGCCAGCGCGACCCGCTGCTTTTCTCCGCCTGAGAGCTGCTCCACAATTTCCGGCGAGATTTCCTGACCCTTATATCGCTCCAGAAGATAACCCAGCTTCAGCCGTTCTATCACCTCCCGGTAAACCGCCTCCGGGATCTCCCTTCCCAGCAGGATATTTTCCTGAAATGTCATGCAGAATAAATACGGCTCCTGAAATACCGGGCATATATGCCTATAATACAGGGAATCCGGCACTTTGTCAGCATTTTTTCCATTATAAAATATCGCTCCGTCCCTGCCGTTATGAAGCGCAGGCCCGTCTCCGCCGTCATCATCCTCTGTCCCTGCCGTCGGCTGATCCAGCGTACGGGAGAGCAGCCTCATCAACGTGGATTTTCCGCTCCCGTTTTCTCCGGTAATCAGATATTTCTCCCCCGCACGGAAGGTGTGGCTGATATTTTTCAGGATCGAAATTCCATTTGCCTTATATGATAAATTCTTTACACAGAGCTCCTGAAACTCCTCATCAATGCACGACTCCCTCTCACTCTGTTCTGCTCCCAAATATGCCTTTTCTTGACCAGCCTTCTCCAGAATTTCCTCATACCTTTTCAACAGTGATCCCACCTCGTTGCGGGCATGGCGCAGATAGGCCAGCACTTCAATGGGCGCCGCCAGCAGACTGGCAAGCTGTAAGACCGTCACCAGACTGCCAATAGCAATATCGCCTCCGGACACCAGCACAACGCTGGTAATCAGCAGCAGCCCATCCTTGGAAAGCTGCAGAAAGGCAGTCGTTCCATATACGGCAATCTGACATTGCAGCTGCTTTGATTCCCTTGCGGCAATTTCCTGATCTGACCGATTCATAAAGATCACGCTTCGACTCTGATATCCGTAAGATTTCAGGACCGGCAGTCCTCCCAGAAAGGACTGCAGCCGTGCATTATACCCGGACATGGCCTCTGACACGTTCCTTCTTGCCCTGTCCCCTCTCCTCTTCAACAGGGATGGAAGGCAAACTATCATCACACTGAACAGAAAAATCTCCAGTGCCAACAGCCAGTGAATGGATAAAATCGATACCGCAGAAAATAAAATCAGGCATACACATTTGATGATATCAACAGTGCCTGCAAAATACTGCTCCACCACAGCAGGGAGGTCATTATTTAAATAAGATACAAAGGACGCCATTTCCTCCCGGCACGCGGTGCTCCTCCTGCCGGAATATGCCTCATATGCCCTGTCCCTCATCGTCACTCTCTGCCGGATTTTAAATTTTCCCGCCATCAAAGTGTCCAGCTGGCATAAAATCAGCTGCACCAGATAGATCCCCAGATAAAGCAGTATGATTCCCGCCGCAGCGGACAAATCGTCTACCACCGCCGTAATCAGCTTCCCCGCCAGAACCGGGATCAGCACCGAGTTCGCCGAATACCAGATTCCCACCAGCAACGTTACAAAAAAGATACAGATATTACCCCTCAGATGTGTAAAAAACGTCCTCAAAATTTCCTGCCCTCCATTTCCACAGCAAAGTTCTCTGATTCTGATTTTATTTTACTGCGGCAATGGCTCAGTTTCCCGACATTTTATGCTGACATCCGACGGGGCACACTGCAGGTGATGACTTCTTTGTTCCCTTTACAGCCGCACCGTCCGCGTCGCAGTCCGCTCCCCGAAACGTACATCATGCTAAAATCTGTGCCATAGAATCCTCCTCTCAGAAGGTGCGGTCAGAAGCACTGATGCTGTTGTCAGCCAACGCGCCTCTTAGTCATTTCATTGTCATTGCCTGACCGCTCATCCGGTCATGCGCCGCATCAGCGCCGGGCCGTTCTTCTTCAGCCACCGGTTCCATTTATCATACTCCGGGTACACCCGGTAGACTTCCCGATAAAATGCAGCAGAATGGTTCATTTCCTTCCTGTGACAGAGCTCGTGCACCACCACACTGTCGATCACCTCCGGCGGCGTCAGCATCAGCAGGCAGTTAAAATTCAGATTGCCCTTCGACGAGCAGCTCCCCCAGCGGGACTTCTGATTGCGGATGGTAATGCGGCCGTAGGTCACACCGACCAAAGTCGCGTAATACCGCACCCTCTCCGGAATCACTTTCAGCGCCTCGTCCGCCAGCGCCTGAATATCCTGATCCGTCAGTCTCTCCACTGCCGGCCGGTCGGAAAGCTCCAGAGCCAGCTTCTCCTGGTGCTTTTGTATCCAGTTTTGGTGCTCTGACACAAAGCGATTGATCTCTCCCTCTGACATCCGGTATGGTGCCCGCACAATCACGCCGTCCCTGGTCACCTGAACAGCGAGCGTTTTTCTGCCGCTTCTGATGATTTTATAGTTCATCTCCCCGCCTCCGGTTTTATGATAAAGCTGTCTGCCCGAAGGCCGGCTGCGAAAGCGGAAAAGCTCATAAGATGCTCCCCCGCAGTAAGCTCCACTTTCGCGATGGGCGTCAGGCGCCAGATATGCTCCGCCTCGTATTTCCAGAGGTTACCTCCACGGTAAAGCCGATCCTTTGCGACAGGCATGTCATCAATGCTGACGGCAAAACGGCCGTTCTTCGGGCAGGTCACGTAAGTGAGCGCCCAGATCACATAAGAGCCTCTCTTACAGGAAAAACGATAGTGCAGAGATGGAGCTGCCTCCACAGTATCCCATACACGGTTCTTTTCCCGGATATGCATGGCAATGCCGCTGCGGTTGTGAGTTTCGCTGACACAATAAGTCCAGTCGTAGTTGGTCGTGTAGGCGCTGGAGGTCTGTCCCCAGGCAGCGAACGCTTCGATCCTGACAGTCCCGTCATTTTCCGAAAAAATCTGCTTTCCTTTTGCCAGTAATTCCTCCGCGGTGGTTTCAGTCACAGCCTCTTTTCCCAGCACTTCCTCCATGGAAAACTGCTCGTCAGTCGCGCTCAGGCTGTCTCCGCCGTCCTCCCAGCGGGCGCAAATCAATGGACGAGGCGAAAGCGGAAGCTCGCTGTACCAGATTTTCCGCGCCTCTTCCACACACTCCTTCCCCGACAGGGTATCATCACCTGTCAGAAAACTGATACAATTCACTTTATCGGAAATTTCTCCCCATTCAGCGCTAAATGGGCTGTCATCGAATATCTTCCCCTCTTTCGTGAAAGACGTATCTCTGTCAGCTTCTTCGCTTCCTTCCGGCAGGGAACTCTTCTTATTGCGGCACTCCCTCAAAGGATACAGCACAAACCCGGAAAAAGCAAAATACCTGTCCAGAGCCCGGAAATGAATCCGGTGGCTTCCGGCACATAGCTCCGGCAATTTCAGATATATTCTATCCACCTGATCCAACGTGTTCACTTCCCAGCTTCCCCGCCACTCATCGTTGGACACACTCTCAAGCAGCCGCTCCCTGTCATGGTCCACCCGTACCATCACGCGGATCCGTCCTACGGAATTTAAGGAAGGGTAGCGATGCAGCTCCAGCAGATAATCTCCGCCAGCGGGCAGTGTGACAGGATATGAAATCACCGCCCCGGGCTCATACGCCTCCAGCAGGTCGCCGCCGCCCCTGCCCAGGCGCCTGATCACACGCCAGCCGGCACTCCTGTTATTTGAGGAAAGTGAATCCGCGCGAACCGCCACAATATCATGGATACCAGCGTTCTCCTCTCCCGTCATTGTGTGGTCATTTATCCGGCTTTCCTGCTCAGCCGCCCCTTTTACCGGCGGTACCGCCGCGGGAAACATGGCCGTCCTTGGCGGCGGGAAATCCTCCGGCGTCACGATACCCCTCCATTTCCCATCGCACATTTTTTCATTATAATACACCAGCATTTTGCGCCGCAGATCCTCAAAAAAGCGGGTATATTCCACATAATCCGCTGCTCCTTCTTTCCTTTCAGCCGGCAAAGCGCTTCTGTCCGCGAAATAATACATGGCTCCGGTATAATAGGCAGCATGTATTTTCATCAATACCATCTGGAAAAAGGCAGGCTGCTCCGCCGCCGGAAGCGCCTCGTATATCTCATTTCCCTTCTGGTACAGAGTGCGAAGCTTATTCAGGCGCACTGCCGCCTCGTTGACCGACCCGGTCTGAGGAAAAACATCCTCCTCCATCACCTCAATCTTGCGGGTATTGGTTACCTGTGCGAAATCATTCAGAAGTGCAGCCGTCTCCCTGCCATGACCCCCGGTAAAATTGCGGTCAATCCAGTCCGTCAGGTAATCATCCACGTCAACGGTTCTGCGCAAAACCGGCTGCGGTTCTCCGCTCGCAGACATCCTCTCTGTCGGCGTCTGACAACCTCTCCTCTCATCGTTTTTGGCCGTCACATCATACTCTTTCCCGGTCTCCCAGGCCAGCCGCAGCACAAACTCCATCTCCTGCTCCAGAGGCTTGATGGCGCCCATATTGGTCACCCAGAGCTTACGAATGCCGTTATCGTATGCCTTCTCCAGCTCATATTTGGTCTGCGCCAGCGGAATGGAGGAAATAAACAGATAAGACCGTCCCGGCGGCGCCCAGTAGGAATTATGATAATAAATACCGTTGCCGCCCCTGCGTTTTCCCGCCTCCTCAGAAGGGTATCTGCGGACATAGCCGTAATTGTCGTTGGACCAGACCAGAGTCAGATCCTCCGGAAGCCTCAGGCCGTTGTCGTATAATTCCAGAACCTCTTTATATGGAATAAATAATTTCAGAATGCTTTTCCGGTCATCACAGACCGCTGCACTGCTCTCCCCGGATACCTCAGATGAATTGCTCTCCCTGCACAGGACCTCCTCTATGATCTTCTCCTGATCATGAATTATCGTCTCCAATAATTTCATTTTCTGCTGCCGCAGCTCCTCCGGTGTTCCTCCTGCCAGATGTTCCGTCTCGAATCCGGAATCATGGATTCCCCGCATTCCCAGAGTATAGCTGACCTCAAACTCCTGATTCTGCTCCACGCTCTCCCGCCAGTATTCTTTTAAAATTTCTCTGTTGCGGCCTTCAATCGAGTAATCATACTTCGCGTCTGTGTATCCCTTCTTCTCAAGCCATGGCCGCCACTCCCGGTTATTGCTGCGCATCAGCATGTCGCAGTGGGAGGTTCCCACTACCACCCCCATTTTATCCGCCAGTGCGCCGTTTTCTTTTTTGACATTAAAAGAATTTACATGCATGGCAGGCCAGATATAGTTTCCCTTCAGACGCAGCAGCAGCTCAAAAATCTTCTCATAGGTCTTTACCCCGATGGTGTCCTCGCCCATGTGCAGCCTGACCCAGTGATCCAGCTCCTCCTCGTCATTGATAAAAATGCCGCGGTACTCAATTCCCGGATAATCAAATTTCCTGTATCCGTCCTGCAGCGAAAATGAATCCCTCTCCCGCACCGGCACATCCGCCCAAAAATACCAGGGCGAAACGCCCAGCATCTCACTGAGCTCATAAATTCCGTAAATGGTGCCCCGCCGATCGCTGCCCGCGATAATTAAGCGATTTTCCCGCACAGAAAGCAGATAGGCTTCTTTGCGCAAAGCACCGTTTTCATCTGCGAAATCCTCCCTGCTTATGTGTGTCTGAATGCTTCCGGATACCCCCAACGTGCCAATAAGGATAACTGGCAGACTGCGGTCTGCGTTCTCAGCTTTTCCATCTCCGTCATCTGTCTTTTTTCGTGATGGAGCGTCACAAGATAAAATATCGTCTGAGAATTTTACACGGAGAACCTTTTTCAAATCCATCCGCAGATTGTCCGCTGCGATTTTCACCGCCTCGGATTCCCCTGGCTCTATAAGCATGCGGACTGCTTCGCCATTTACAACGGTAAAATCCATATTCTCCTCCCCAAAAGCCGCTGTGAATAGTAACCTCCAAATTCTTTTAAGCCTGTCTTGCCAAAATGACCGTCTGGGCCGGAAGCAGCCCTGCCCCATAAACCCTGATCTTTATCCGGCCTTCCCCGGTCACCACAAGAGCCGCAGCCGCCTTCCCGTGGTATAAATGAATTCTGTCCTCGTTTTCAGGCTCGGAGCTTTGCATATCTCCATTGTCCACTCCCACAATATATGCCGGACCTTCCACGATAAAATGTACCGCCGCGCTCTCACGAAAGACCGGATTGTCGTCTTTATCATATGCCCGGACCTTCAAAAGCATCTGGTATGGAGCACACCTCTCTGCCGCCGCTTCCTCTTCACACGATCCGCTTTCTTCCGCAGCGTTATCCTCTCCGGATTGCACCATTCGCTTTTTTAAGGAAACAATCTGCTCCTCCCGCTCAAAAGCCAGCTTCACCGCCGGTCCCGGCGTCACAACCTCATGCCTGCAGACCTCTCTTCCCCTGTTGAAGCCAATTGCTGTCACCTTCCCCGGTAAATAAGGCAGATACCCCGTGATTGTCCGATTCGGATACTCCGCAGTCGGTTTTAACAGAAATTCCTTTTCATTGACAAAAAGCTGCACCTGTTCGCAGTTGGTGGCAATCATATAAGGAATGACCACCCCCTGAAACTGCGGAAATTCCCAGTGAGTCTCATATCGGGGATAGTCCCAGCCCTCCTTGGTCCAATTGCAGGGAACAGTGTAGTCCATCACCGCAAAATGCACCAAAGGCTCCCCGGTCCAATTGCTCTGGTGAACCCAGGCAATCGGCCGCTTTTCCATATCCGTGGAAAAAAGCGCCCCGGACCAGCCCTTCGCCGGATACCCGATGGACTCTCCCAGATAATCAATGCCCGTCCAGATCATGCCGCCGATCACATAATCCCGCTTTTCCACATCCCACCAGGGATTTTCATCAGAATAATTCTGTAAAATATGATCCTGGCCACGAAAATACATAAAGGTTTCCGTTCCCAGAATCGCCTTGTCAGGGATCAGCTCATGAATCCGGTCATACCACTGCTCCTGATAATTGCAGGAGATCAGATCCACCCGATCGGCAATCAGCTTTATCTGCCTGACACGGTCGTCAATATCGTAGATTTCACCCTCTTTGGCCTCGTCCACGAATTTCTGGATATCCGCCACTTGGGACATGTCCGCTTCCTCCGCGGTCGGGTACGTGAAATGAGGGTTCATGGCAAGGGATACCGGCCGCGTGGAATCCAGCTCCTTCACCCGCGCCACATGCTGTTCCAGGATAGCCAGCATGGAAGGATAGGACTGATTCTCCACTTCATTGCCCACGCCCCAGAACAAAATGCTCGGGCGGTTGCGGTCCCTCAACACCATGGCGTCGATATCCCGCTGCCATTCGGTCCTATGATAACGGCCATAAGCGCCGCCGGTCCATTTGTCAAAGCACTCCTCGTACACATAAAAGCCCAGCTCATCGCACAAATCCAGCATTTCCGGCATATACAGATGATGGGCCAGCCGCAGGGCATTGCAGCCCACCTCCTTCAGCTGCAAAAGCCGCTCCCGCCAGATTTCCGGCTGCACTGCCGTTCCAAAAGAGCCCGCCTCCTGATGAATGCAGACGCCCTTCAGCTTCACAGTCTGATCATTGATAAATAAGCCTTTTTCCGGAGACAATTTCACGTTTCGCAGACCGATTTTCAGAGAGAGTTCGTCCTGTATCCCACAATTTGCAATCCCATCCGTTTCATTTCCGATTTCCATAAGCTGCAGTTTCAAATCATACAGCGCCGGATTTTCCGCGCTCCACAGTTCCGGTTCCGGAATCGTCAGATGAATCAGACCACGCCCTTCCGCGGTGCAAAACGACCCTATCCCAACATTTTCAGCCGCCTTGCCCTCTTTCGGTTCCTCAAATTCTCCGGCACAATTCTCTCCCATGTTTTCTTTATTGCCTTTGCCCCGGATATTCACATCTCCCAGCGACACCACCGCCCTCACCGGCAGATCAGTCCCCGTATGTATCTCAATTTCTGCCTTTTCCTTCTCCACTTGAGTCAGAACATGCACCTGTTCTCTTTCCAGATGGATCGCCGGCAAAATCTCCAGATATACCTTCCGGTAAATCCCGGCTCCGCTGTACCACCGATCCGCAGGCAGGGCCGTATTGTCCACCTTCACCAGAATCCGGTTTTTTCCAGGGTGAACCGCCTCTGTAATATCCAGCGCAAAGGGGCTGTAGCCGTATTTCCTGCCGCCCACGCAGGTTTCATTGACCCAGACGGTACTGTTCTCATAGACGCCGTCGAAGCACAGGCGGTAAAGGGCTCCGGTCAGTTTCTCTCCCAGTTCAAGCTCCCTCCGATACCAGCCAATCCCCCAGCGGTCAAAATATCCCTGGGCCGCTCCCTGCTTCATCTCTCTGTTATAAGGACTCGATATTTGCCAGTCATGGGGCAGCGTCACCGGAATATACTGCAGCTCGTCCGCCTTTTCCTTCTTCATCGGTTCAAGGCCCCGGTGCAGAGCAAATTCCCAGTTATCGTTCAAGTTGATTATTTTTCGCATATGTAATCCTTTTCATTTTCAGATACTTTTACAAAACAACTTTACGGCTTTCATCTGCGTCTTTTCATCAGACGTTAAGCTCAATACCGGCTCCATCACCGCGCCCCAGTTTTGGGCAATCTGTCTGTGCCCTTCTCCTGACGGGTGTGTCATATCCGCGGATACATAACTGCGGCAGCTCATCAGTTCCTTGCCAGGCGTATAAATCAGCCTTCCCCCCGCAGCTTGTCTTTTTACTATCTGGCGAAACACCCTCGTGCGTTCCTCATGCTCTCCGTTGTTTGTAAAAATGTCTGTCACAAAAACCGGCCTTCCATCCTCTCTCAGAATATCAAGAAAGCGTTTCACTCTTTCCTCAAATTCCTCATCACTGATCGATTTTCCCACCAGATTGACGCCCAGCTCCACCGACGCGAAGGTCCAGTCCTTACGCCGCGACAGATACTCCGCCATTGCACTTTGAACAAAGGCCGTTCCCGCATATCCCTGATTCCAGTAATCCATGCCTGCCTTCTGAGCGATCAGAAAACTGTAGGTATTATTGGGATACAGACCCAGACTGCCATGAGTGATGGACGAGCCATACGCCAGATAACCCTTTTCAGGCGTCTCTCCCGGCAGAGGCGGCCGGGTATCTCCTTCTTTTCCCAGATAACAGCAGGTACCGTAAGGCAGAAGCACCCTCACTACTTCCGGAGAAAAGGGCATGTTCTCCTCCCCTGCAATCCTTTTCAGCTTTTCCAGACTGTCCGGATATCTGATATGGATTGCCGTATCCTCTGTACCGATGGTTTTGCTGGAATACCGCCAGCCGCCCTGAAAGCCTCCAAAATAAATCAGCGCCGCCTGAGCCTCCTCCTCCTGATTCACACGCAGATGCAGCACAATCTCGCCCTGTGTCATCACAAACCGCAGCTCCACACCGCAGCAGTAAAAGGAGGTTCTGTCGCGGATTGCCTCGTCCAGCTGCTCTGCGACCGGCCGGGGCAGTCTTGACATTTTATACCCATTTTTCGTGAGAATCATTTCCTCCACATTGTGAAATTCCATCTGATCAAAAGTCATAGCCGTCTCCCCCTCCCCTATCTTTCCCCGAACGCCTTTTTCAGCGCGTAATACGCCAGCTTGGGTCTGCGATACTCGTCCACAATTCCCTTATTATTGCGGCTCAGAGGGCGGCTCATCGGCCAGTTTCTTTCCCCCTCCTGCGATATCCGCACATCACAGAACTGCCACACGAACACACCCGCGATATCCGGCTGTAAGAAAAGCTCCTTTGTTACCCTCGTGAGCAGCTCCGCCTGATATTCCTCACTCCATTTGACGTGCATCACGTCATGAAAGTTATACACACCTCCGCCGCCATACTCGCTGATGATTATCGGCTTTCCGCTGTTTCCGCTCTCTGCCATCTGTTTCCGCATTTTTCCTAAAAGATCATCGACAGAATCGTCCCCGTACCAGTATGGATACATATTAAAGGAGCACACATCTTCCATCCCCAGACAGAGATCCGGCTTCTGCGGGTTCTTATATTTATCGCTGGCATAAGTATGCAGACGACTGGGATCGGCTTTCAGATAATCAAAATGCATCTGATAGATTTCGGCGCCCTCCGGTTCATCAGATGCCGCTTCGTTCAGACAGCCCCATATAATAATCGAGGGGTGATTATAATGCTGCTCCAGCATTTCATGCATGACAGTCATGGACTGCTCTGCAAATAAAGGATTGGTCATGCGCTTCGCATCCCCGCCCCTGTCATGACTTTCCTCCCAGACCAAAATCCCGTGCTCGTCACACAAATCCAGAAACTTTTCATCATTCGGATAGTGACAGGTCCGAACAGCATTCGCTCCCACAGCCTCTATCATTTTCATATCTGAATCCATGACAGAAAGCGGAATGGCACAGCCGCAGATTCCATGATCCTCATGGCGGTTTACACCCTTCAAAAACACCGCTTTCCCATTCAACAGGATTTTACCGTCCCGCTCCTCCACTGTTCGAAAGCCCACCCGCTCCGTCAGGTCGTCTGTCGCCTCTCCGTCCTGATTCAAACAAATACGAAGCGTATACAGCGCCGGTGAATTGCAGAACCACTCGTCGACCTCCTGATACAGAATCTCCGCCGTATAAACAGTCTCCTTTCCCGCTTGGATATTGAGCTCGCCCTGTGCATGCTCTCCCCCACATTCCGCTTCGATTTCACACCTCTGTGCTTCCCGTGAAAGATTTACAACTGTAATTTCCAGCTTCGCTCTCCATCCGTCCTCTGTAAGAAACGGCGTCCATTTTGCGGATTTGATGAAAATATCCGGCAGATATTCCAGGTATACGCTTCGCGTAATTCCGCCATAGGTATAATAATCGTTTGGAATATGGAGTGTGGATTCTTCGATCCAGCGATTGTCAACAATCACCTCCAGCCGGTGTGTTCCCTTTTCCACGTCCGGCACAACCAGGGAGAATGCTGTATACGCGTTATAATGCGTCCCAATGTATTTTCCATCCAGATACACCCTTCCGGTATGGCTGATCCCCTTGAATAAAAGACGAATATTCCCGGTTCTGTTCACGGTAATCTCTCTGCAATACGCTGCGAGCCCCCGGTATCTGCAATAAACAATATTCATCTCCCAGCAGCCCGGCACCACAATGCTGTCGCTGTAATGCGCCGGCAGCTCACACGTGTCCAACGGCTGAAATTTCCATATACCGTCAAGCTCCTCCTGGTATCTGATCTGATGTGTCTGAAACAGTCGCTCCATTTTTTTGCTCCTTTTGATAATGATAATCTATCTCAGCTGAAATAATTATATCTCCATGTATCCGTTTTTCCAATCATTTCCGATAATTTTCCGCTTATTTTTGTCCATTTTCCCTTCTTCCGAAATATACTGATATCAACTATCATCCGATATATCCGCAAAATTTTTGATTCCCTTTGACAGAACTGTCCCTTCGTTTTATAATGTGCCCCGGAAATGCCATACATTCCTGACACTTCACAAAAATACATCACAGGAGGCTTTCATGAACTCATCCTGTTTCACAGCAAACAGGCAGCGCTTGTCTGAGACTCTGCAGCCCGGCTCACTGGCGGCTGTCTTTTCCGGGGAGGGAATTATTTCCATGATGAAGCTTTCCCGGCCGGGCATGAAAATGAAGGATGTGGACGCCACCATCCGAAGCTATAATGCAGAGCGTCTGATGGAGGCCGGAGTTATGACCAGTGCTGATCAGATCGGTACCTATATGTGGCATGGCGGTGCCCATCATATCGGCTACGACGTTCACGATGTGATAGAAACCCCGGAGGTTCTCGCTCCCGGCATGGTGTTCTGCGTGGATGTGGGAATTTATCACGAGGAATGGGGCATTGGATTCCGACTGGAGGACAACTGCCTGGTGACAGAGGATGGCTGTGAAAATCTCTCCGCGGCAATTCCCAGAACGATAGAAGAAATTGAGGCCGTAATGGCAGAAGCAAGATAACCATGCAGACAGTTATTATGTGGATTCTGGCGCTGGGAGCCGTCATCGGCGGCATCGACCATCTGCTGGGAGACAGGACATGTCTGGGAAAACGGTTTGAGGAAGGCTTTCAGCTGCTGGGGCCAACCGCGCTGTCCATGGCAGGAATTCTCTGCCTGGTACCTTTGCTGGCCGCCAAATTCACGGGCGGAATTACGGGCGCGCCGCTTTGATTATGGTGCGGAAATCCTGAGTGAAAGCCAGATATGGACTCCGCACAGCGCACCATGGATTCTACCTGTTAAATAGATTTCATGCATAGATTGCGAACCATCTCCCCTGCCCGCTCTCCCGCACATTTTCCCACCTCATTATAAGCGGCCTGATAATAATGAAACGCGTCCTTCATCAGACCACGTTCCTTCATGCCTGCGAATTCCGTGGATACCATGGTAACATTGGGAATACGCGCAGGGATTATATCCTGTGCATCCATAATTTCCTGATAGCTGATCTCTTCCGATCCATTATAATGGCCAATTCGGATCAGAAAGCACCGTTCCACACCCATCTCCTGCATATGGCGCCATAATTGCTCAAAACAGCAGATGTACTCCCCGCTGCGCATCCGGTGGTCACCGTCCGTTTCCCCCTGGCACCAGACAAGAAACGTATGCCTGACAGAAATATGGTTGTCAGTCAGACAATTCCTGGCTCCGTCAAGCCGCCGCTCCACATCCGTCATAAATGGCGTCCCCGGCAGCCACTGCAGAATCGAAGATCCACCTTTGGACGCCGACACGCCCACCACCGGCGTCCCGGTCATCTGATAATACGCATTCACAAAAGAAACAACCAGGGAGCCGGTCTTCCTTTTCCCATCATCAATACCCTCCGGATCGTTTTCCTCTCTGCCAAAGGGCTCCTTAAGCGGCGACAGGCACTCCGGCGCAGTAATCGCCCGGTACTCATAGCCCGCTCCTTCCATTGCCCGCGGTGCAGACTGCGGCCACCGATTACAGATAACACCGCGCCCTGCCATATTGGATTGTCCCATAAATAAAATCAGATCGACCATCATTTCCATCACCACTAAAACATCATCTCCCTCAGCAGCGCCTCCAGCTCATCTCCCTTCTCCCCGGAAAAGCCTTCCGGCCCGTACCCCTTCGCTTTTTCCTTCGCCCTGACAGGCTTCGGCTCCGGCACATCCTCCACCCGGTTCATGGCCTCATTCAATCTCAGCCTCGGCTCCAGATGATTCTCAAAATATTCCACCAGCCTCAGCTCCAGCAGCGCCTGTTTTCCTTCCACATCGCAAAGGTTTCTCAATGAAAAAAACAGGTACAGCTCCAGTGCGCATATCCCGTAACAGGGAAGAGCCTCCAAAAATTCTCCCGCCGACGCCAGTATCCTGAATATCTCTGCACCGGCGCAGAGAATGCTCAAAAATAAAAGCTGTACACTCCACTTTCCGAAGGTCCTGCGGCTGATTCCGCAGATTTTGTCCTTTTCCAGACAGTTTTCCACAAAAACGGGAATATTGGCCACGCCCTCATTCATATAATAACACTGAACGAATTTGGTGTGAATGATTTTCAGACTTTTGTGGGAAACTGTGGACATATTTTCGGCTCCCTTCAAAAGTCTGCGGCAGTGTACCCATTGTACAAGAAGCGTCAGCAGAGACAGCATGAAAAATACTGCAGCATATATGAAAATGTAACTTTGTGTCAGGAAAATGTCATGCATGGAATGTTCCTTCTTTCTATCATCGTTCCTGTTAATTATAGAAAGTTTTTTCATGACTGTCAGCCTGAAATCATCGACAAATTCTGATTTTCTGCAATACCGAGCGAGAAAATACATAAACTGCTGGACGATTTCTGTGCTATGGAGATGAGACTATTATCAATCGTGGAAGCCTTTGCTGAACACGATTGATACGCCCATAGGCTCATCGAAATGCTCAGCACAGCATGAGCTCAGCAGTTTATGTATTTTCTCGCGACAATTCTCTGAAATCCTGATTCCACCACAACAGCAAAACCTCATTGACTTTCCCACAAATTAGGTTTACATTAATCACAGAAAACCTGATGAAATACTCTCAGACAAAGGAAAGGATTTTTTATGACATACTCTTATAAGACAAGCGGCACCTGCTCCAAACAGATTGACATCGACCTGGAGGACGGCATCATCAAAAAGGTCGCCTTCACCGGCGGCTGCAACGGCAATACCAAGGGCATCAGCTCTCTGGTGGTGGGCATGAAGGCGGAAGATGTGATCGCCCGCACCCGCGGCATCACCTGCGGTCCCAGACCCACCTCCTGCCCGGATCAGCTCTCCCACGCTCTGGAGGAGGCCCTGGCAGCGGCACAATAATTTCCGAGGTAACCTTTTATGAAAAAAATCGTACTCACCGGCGGCGGAAGCGCCGGCCATGTGACGCCGAACATCGCCCTGCTCCCCCATCTGGAGGCCGCCGGATATGAGGTTTTCTATCTTGGCTCCTATGATGGAATCGAAAAGAAGCTGATCGGCGATTTTCATGTGCCCTATTACGGCATTTCCACCGGAAAGCTCCGCCGATATTTTTCCTGGAAAAATTTCTCCGACCCTTTTCGGGTTATCAAAGGCTTTTCCGAGGCCAAAAAATACTTAAAGGAAATCCGCCCGGACGTGGTATTCTCCAAGGGCGGTTTTGTCAGCGTTCCCGTGGTGCGGGCTGCGGCCAGCCTGCATATTCCCTGCATCATTCACGAATGCGATATGACCCCGGGCCTCGCCAATAAGCTTTGCATCCCCGTGGCAACAAAGGTCTGCTGCAATTTCCCGGAGACCGTGTCCATGCTTCCCGCCGACAAGGCTGTGCTGACCGGCACCCCCATCCGGGAGGAGCTTACGAAGGGCTCCCGGGCCGCGGGACTCCGGCTCTGCGGTTTTACCTCCGAAAAGCCGGTGATCATGGTCATCGGAGGCTCCCTTGGCGCCGTCCACGTAAATGAAATGGTGCGCGCCGCTCTTCCCGGACTCCTTCAGGAGTTTCAGGTGGTTCATCTGTGCGGAAAAGGAAAGCTGGATAAGACCATGCAGAACACGCCCGGTTATATCCAGTTTGAATATGTCAAGGACGATTTAAAGCACCTGTTCGCCGCCGCTGACGTAGTCATCAGCCGGGCCGGAGCCAACGCCATCTGCGAGCTGCTGGCTCTCAAAAAGCCCAATCTGCTGATTCCTCTTCCTTCCAATGCCTCCCGGGGAGACCAGCTTATGAATGCCAGATCCTTTGAGGCTCAGGGCTACAGTGTTGTCAAAGAGGAGTCAGAGCTGACTCCCGAAGCCTTGACAGATGTGGTAAAAAAGCTTTATCACGACCGGAATTCCTACATTTCCGCCATGGAAAAGAGCTCCCAGACGGAAGCAATTTCCACGATCATGAAGCTGATCACAGATATCTGACCGTTTCTGTCCAGTTGTATTCTTTTCATTCAGCATAAAGCGGACAGGCAGGCGCAATCTCCTGTTTCCGTGAAAAGAGGGCAGCACAGGCTGCCCTCTTTAAACTGCCTCCTCCAGCCCATTCTCTTTTTCATCCTCTTCAAATTCCAGCTCTTCAAATTCCTCCCCCTCAAAGAAATCCTGCACCTCGATCCCCAGACCCTCGCACAGCCTCGCCAGAGTTTTGATTCCCGGATTCTGACTCTTTCCATTCATAATGCTTTTGATGGTAGAGACATGGACGCCTGAACCATAGGACAGCTGATACAGACTGCACCCTTTCTCATAGCACAGCTTTGTCAGCCGCCTTGCAACCGCTTCCTGAGACTTCATTTTACTTTACCCCCTCTTTGCCGGTTTTATTTTTTGCAAAATATCTTCTCAGGTTCTGCCCTGTCCGATATTTGCCTCTCCGGTCCCTCTCTTCCTCTTTATAATACTCCTTATTTTTTCAGCATGTAGACGATATATCGACCCAAATTTATTTTTTCAGACATTCTTTTTCCTCGAAACAGTGCCCTGTTCTTGACTTTTTCTTTTCTTCGGCATATTATTCAGGAAATGCTTTTGGAATAATATCGTTTCAAAAGGCTGTCCTACATTGTATATAAGCAGGCTTCCCTTCGCAAGCGACACACAACTGCATGCATTTCAATACATTATACTATTTCAAAACGTATATCGGTTGACCACTCAGTGTCAAGGAAAGGATTTTTTATGTGGTATTTTGACAGCGATTATCTGGAAGGCGCACACCCTGAAATATTAAGGCGGCTTGCTGAGACCAACCTGGAGCAGACGCCTGGCTACGGCGAGGACGAGTATTCCAGGTCTGCCAAAGCAAAGATCAGAACGGCCTGTGATTGTCCGGCTGCGGATATTTATTTCACTGTAGGCGGTACCCAGACCAACGCCCTGGTTATTGACAGTCTTCTGCACAGCTATGAAGGGGTGGTATCTGCCCGGACCGGACATGTCAACGCCCATGAATCCGGCGCCATCGAGTTTACCGGCCATAAGGTGCTTCCCCTGCCTCACTGTCAGGGCAAAATTTCAGCCTCCGATCTATCTGCTTATCTGGCAGGCTTCTGGAAGGACGAAAACCGGGAGCACATGGTCTTTCCCGGCATGGTCTATATCTCCCATCCCACAGAATACGGCACCCTGTATACAAAGGACGAATTATCCGCCCTCAGCGATATCTGCCGCGCCTACCGGATTCCGCTGTACCTGGACGGCGCCAGGCTGGGCTATGGCCTGATGAGTCACCACACGGACGTCACTTTGCCCGATATTGCAAAATTCTGCGACGTGTTTTATATTGGCGGTACAAAGGTGGGAGCCCTCTTCGGTGAGGCCATTGTTTTCACCTGTCAGAATACCCCGGCGCACTTCACTGCCCTGCTCAAGCAGCACGGAGCGCTGCTGGCAAAGGGACGTATACTGGGGCTTCAGTTTGATACTCTGTTTACGGACGATCTGTATTTTCAGATCAGTGCCCACGCCATTGATATGGCGGAGCTCCTGAAGGAAATGTTTATTCAGAAGGGGTATGAGCTGTTCATGGACTCCCCCACAAACCAGCAGTTTATCATTCTGGAAAATGATTTTATTGAAAAGCTGCAAAACGAAGTCTCCTTCAGCTACTGGGAGCCACTGGACGACCATCGCAGTGTGGTACGCTTCGCCACAAGCTGGGCAACTGCGACAGAACAGCTTGATGCGCTGGAGAAGCTGATATAAGTCAACAATCCTGCAGAATTCGCGAAAAAAGAGAGGCACTTCCCGCCTCTCTTTTTGATTGCTCTTTTGATTGTTTACTTCTATACGAAATTTATTTCTCGTACAGGAATTTCTCCGGCAGCTCCACATGGAAGTCCTTGGCCAGCTGCCTGAATTCATCCGGCTGAATGGTGTTCAGCTTATTCGGCGTTATGGCCAGCACCTTGCAGAGAATCTCTGCGGATTTCTCCACTGTGTGCATCAGACCAAAGGTCTCATCGAAGGTGGAGCCGGAACAGAACACGCCATGATGCGCCCAGACCGCCACATTATATTCCTGCATCTTTTTGGAGGTTTCGATACCAATGGCCTCTCCGCCGGGAACCATCCAGCCGATCACACCCACACCTTCAGGGAAGACCACCGGACACTCAGTCGCCATCTCCCAGAGCTCTCTGGTAAATACCTCATCTGTCAACGGAAGCACGAAGGTCAGAGCAATGGTATTCGTGGGATGCGCATGATAAATGACACGGTGCAGGCCATTGGTCATTGCCTTCTTTACTTCATGATTCATCAAATGTGACGGCAACTCACTGGTAGGTCTGCCGCCCTCCACCAGACCCCAGCGAATCCTGTAGTTCTCACCGGCCTCATCCAGCTCAATAATGCAGAGGCAGGCCTCCGGGTCCACAGGAACATTGCGGAAAAATTTGCCGCTGCCGGTTACCAGGAAATACTCTCCGCCAAGCCCCGGCACATGGGCTCCGATGGGTGTCCATGGCGCGTGGTCGCTCAGACGCTCTTTTACGCTGTCAACCTCATGCGGTGTCATGCGATAGGACAGGTTGCCGCCGTTTCTTTCGTGCCACCCCAGCCTGAAGCCGTCGTCGGCCATTTTGATAAAGCCCTGCATAAACTTTGTGTCCAATACCTTCATAAGAATTCTCCTTCTCCTTATAAATTTCCCCTCTTGGCAAATCTGCCTGAATAAGACCTACCTTTCGATAGCCTGATGCTATTCCCGGCTATTGTCTGGATAAACCCTTCCTTCAGGCAAGTCGCTTTGATGTGGGTTTTTGTCTGAAATATTTGTTTTATGTTGCAACTAAATTATATTTCCTGTGGTTTTTGTTGGCAATATGTGGTTTTGCTGTTTTATGGTAAAATTTTCCTTTGTTTTTGGGCATATTTTCAGGAAAGAAAAAATCTCACCCAAAACAACCTATCAGTCCAGCCATTCCGGCAAGACTCCCATTCCTGGCTTTCCCTCCTGTCCGCCTTCTGCACCTTCCCTTTCCTTCACAGAAGAGGCAGATATGGACTGCGCTGCGGGCTTCTCCGGCTCCGCCGCCCTGTTTTCCTCTTCCTTCGCCGCCTTCGTTTCCGGATCAAAGTAATCGTGAATCAGCTTCTTGATAAACTGATTGGCCGACTGCCCGCTTTCGTCCAGAAAGCTCCGCATTTTCTCATAATCAGCCATGTCCACCGGCGTATACTTTACCGAAATCATTTTAGTCTTTTCATCATACTTTTTCTGCGCCGCCTTCTGGGCGGCAGACAGCTTTGCGTTTTCTTTTTCCACCATACCCTTCTCCTGTCGTATTGCCTTTTCCCCACCGCGTTTCTGCAAAAAACACCCACGAAAATCCCGCGATCCGTTTTTCCGGCTTTTTTTCATTATAATAATACAACGGCTCAAAGTCAACAAAACAAAACCGGCCCCGGGCGACTTTTCGTCTGTCTCCGGGGCCGGCAATTACATGATGATACCAGGGTCGAAAGGTCAGTAATGGAACGCTTGCGTTCCAATTACTGACTTTGCGACCCGCCAAAACATGAGAAAGTAGCCATTTTTCGAAGAAAAATGAGCGGATTTCGAATGTTTTGAGGATTTCGAGAGCGCAAAGCGCGGAGAAATCCGGGTATCATCATTACATAATAAACGACTTTATATGGTCTTACAGCACCATCGCATTGATTGTCTCGATCAGATCCACAACGGAGGATCGCAGCACCAGCGACACCGGCTCTCCGTCGATCACCGCCAGACAGTAGGTTCCGTCGTAACGGTACAGCTGCACCTCCACCTGAGGATAGTTCTCATTATCCAGATAAGCGATGAAGCTGATCTCCTCCTTATCCGCGGGCTCCTCGTCCGCGAAGCTTTCCGCTGTCACAGCGTCCAGCACATCCGATAGATTGTCAATATCCACCTCCACGCGGTAATTCCCGATATCGTCATCCTCCTCCAGTTCATCAGCATTTATTACCACCCCATCATAATAATAATAGTAAATGCGGCTGTTTTCTTCGTCCTCATCCGCCTCCTCATCCATCTCGGAATAGATTGTATAGGTAGTTCCCTCGATAGTAAACTCCAGCTGATAAATGTCCGCGAAATCAGCGGTCAACACCTCCGCATGGCGAAGATCATCATAACCGCAGGCGATCAGATAGTCATATCTGGTTTCGGTGAGCTCATATATGATCTGGGAGTCATCCACTCTGACATACAGACTGAGCGTTGAAATATCCGCCTCCGCTCCATCCTCAGCGTCCTCATCTTCAGCAAGCTCCTCCTCGGCCTCGGCCAGTTCATCCTGATTGACGCCTACAGTCAGCGTAACTGTACGGGTGATCTCCGTCTCCTCCCCGTCCTCGTCAGTTTCCGTATACGGATATTCCACGGTAACCGCCAGCACCGGGTCGTTCATGCCATAGAGCTCCAGCTCCTCCTCGGTAACGTTATAGGTCACGTAATCATACAGTGTGGTATTCTGAAAGCCTTTCAGATAGCTCTCCACATTGGAGGTGTCCAGGGGGGCATCCGTTTCGGTGACAAAATACACATCCTCCGTGCAATAGGTATTGCTGCTGCCTTCTTCATAATAAATACTGTAATTTTCCGCGCCGGAGAAGGTAATGGAGCTGGCCTCGGAAATGGTATCCAGCGAATCATTCAGAATCATATCGCTCAGCCCTATGTCGTAGGACTCCAGCGGATCCACCACCGCCAGATACACATTCCCGTCCCCGTAAGAGAGATATCTCTCCTCATCCAGAGTACTGAAATTTCCCAGCGTGATTTCATAGACTGTCTCGTCCTCCAGAGTAATATTGATCGTACACACCGGATCATCCAGACCGTACTGGGAATAATCCTCCACCTCCTCAATGATGAAATCCGCCTCATATTCTTCGAAGATACTCAGAAGGCTTTCAATCATATCGGTACTGGTCGGGAAGGCCTCGTCATCGTCATAGATCCATTCCCCTGTCTCCGTATCCTTGTGGAACGCCAGAGAATTCTCCTCCGTTTCCCAGGAGAGGGCAGTCACTGTTTCCGGATCAATGGATAACACAACCTCGTTGCTGTTTTTGATCTGCTCCTGCTTCTCATTATACTGCGATACGGCAAAGGTCGCCGCGCACAGCACCACCAGAACGCCCAGCAGAATATAAATTTTTCTGGCTCTTTTCATTTTTGCAGGTTCCTCCTTCTCAGCAGGATACATACGCCGATACCCAGATAGGCCAGCGGGAACACGCCGATCATCACAAGCTTCAGCATGGAGGCGGCAGAGTCGCTGATCGTCAGATAATTATAATCCAGAGACCTGCTGCTGATAGCCAGAGCCTCGCGCTCGCCTATCATATTCGAAATCGCGTTCAGCGTGATATCCACGTTGGCTCCGGAGGAATAGGAGTTATAGGAATCGTCCAGAAAGTCTGCGGAAGAGAACCACACCAGTCTGCCGCCATTATTGCTCTCAATGGACACCGCCAGAGCGAATGGTCCCTCAATATCGCCGTCCTCCATCTCATAGGTGGTCAGGCCATAACCGTCAAGCTTGCTGAACGCGGATTCCGACGTGGTCAGAAGCTCCGTCACCGTTCCGTTGGAACCGGAATCCTCAGACACTGTCAGTCCGGAAGCGATAGGCATGACCACATAATAATTTTCCTCAATCAGCGCGTCCGTAATATCGTCGCTCTGAATATTGGGTAAAAGCAGATAGGGATAATATACATAGTTCGTTCTCTCCGCCTCAATGACGACGCCTTCCTCCACAGTCACACCGTAATATTCCAGCAGACTGTTCAGATTTTCGAAATCCTCTCCGTCCACCGGTCCCGCAATCACCATCAGCTTGCCGCCGTCATACACCCAGTCAGACAGCATCTCCACCTCATCCTCTGAAAGATCACTCTGAGGCTCATAGATCAGGACGCAGTCCGCATCCTCCGGAATCTCATCTACCGTCAGAAGGGACAGGCTCTGGGTCTCGATATTGGATTTTTCAATCTGCTCCGCGAAGGTTTCCGGCAGCTCCTCCTCACCGTGCCCCTCCAGCACATACATAATGGGGAGTTCATCGCTGACCACATAATCAATGGCGGAGGTAATACAGCCCTCACCGTCAAAGGATCTGGTCAGGGACATGCCGTAATAGCTCAGCTCCTCCTGATAAATATCCGACCAGGCGATATATCTGCTCTTACCACCACACTCCACCACCAGACTGTTGTTGGTCACAGTTTCATCCGTATACTGCTCCGCAAAGGTGGGATAAACGTCCGGATTTTTCTTGACCACTGTCACGTGGTCGGACAGGCTGTCATACTTATCCAGCAAATTCTGAAGAATCGAATTCTCCGAGCCGGACTGGACGATCCAGTAAATTGTCACATCCTCCTCCAGATTGTTTAACACCACCTTTGTGTTGCTGGTCACGGAATACAGCTGGGCGGAGCTGATATCCAGCTGCGTCCAGGTGGAGGGCAGCGTCGTCGCCAGCACATTCACCACCACCAGCACCGCCAGCACAATAGCGGAAATGATCAGGGAATAGCTGCCTCCCTGAAACGCCAGCCGGTTCATGGCATTTTTATTATTTCTGATTTCCTTTTTTTCCTCACGCGACATACTCATCAGTTATACCTCCTCTTCTCAAGAGACTGCACAGATAAGAACAGAAAGAAAATAATCACTGTGATGTAGTATACGATGGCGGTAATATCAAAAACGCCGTCCACAAAAACATAAAACCGTTCAAACAGCGACAGCTCCGTCATAATTTTCGGCACCAGCCCCTCGTACATCTCACTGTTGATCAGATAGGTAGCCGTGATGACAGCGAGCAGGGCGAGACCAATCCCGTAAGCAAGATTCTCATTTTTTGTCAGATGATTGATCAGAAAGGCAACCAGAGCCGCCGCCACACACAGGACGATAGCGCTTCCCAACGCCGTGGAGGATACATATTCCGCGATCGTCACACTGTAATAATTGAATAAAATCACCGCCACACCGATGCCCGCCGCAAAGCCCTGATTCTCCGTCAAGGAGGAAATAAACACCCCCACCGCGATCAGCGCCGCGCCCATCATAAAGAACGCGAACAGGGTACCGTAGGAGGTAGGCAGATATACGTCCCCATACTGCGCGAATATCAGCGGATAGACCCCGATAATGCACAGCGGGATTATGAACACCACCAGAAGCGCCAGATATTTCCCGACAACCACCTGAGTTGTGGTCACCGGCAGCGCATACAGCAGCTGATCAGTCTTTTGCTTTTTCTCCTCGGCAATGCTCCTCATGGTCAGTATCGGCACGATCAGCACCAGCACGATACAGCCCAGACCCAGCACATATTCAAAATTGCTTACGGTCTGATTGATATTGTAAATCATGGCGCAGACGCCGGTAACCACCAGCAGAAAGGCCCCGAAAAAGTACGCCGTAAAAGAATGAAAATAGCTTCTCAGTTCATGTTTTAAAATGGCAGTCATTCGCTGATCCCCTCCCTTTCTCCGGATTCTGTTTCCGCCGTATCCTCTGTCAGCTCAATAAACACGTCCTCCAGGTTTGCCTGCTTTAAGGACATCTCCAGCAGCACTGTATCCTGTTTTGCGAACGCGGTAAACACCTCCCGGGACATATCATAGATATTCTTCCGGTCCGTTTTTATATGCGCTGTTGTATATGAATCCTCTTTCTCTGAAAACGACAGCTCTGTCACATGAGAAACTCTGCTCAGAATCTCTCTGACCGTATTCTGATCTGCATCGGCGGTAATGGTAATTTCATTGGGGGTCAGCAGCTGACTGGTCAGCTTCTCCGGCTCCCCGAAGGCCACCAGCTTTCCGTGAGCGATAATCATGATCTCGTCGCAGATGGTCTGCACCTCTGACAAAATATGAGAGCTCAGAATCACCGTGTGGTGCTGCCCCAGCTCTTTGATCAGATCACGGATTTCAATGATCTGGATCGGGTCAAGACCTACCGTAGGTTCATCCAGAATAATCACCTTCGGATTGCCGAGCAGCGCCTGCGCGATTCCCACACGCTGTTTATATCCCTTGGAAAGCGCCGCTATCCGGCGGTTTCTCATCTCCGTGATCTTCGTCTGCTCCATGACCTGCTCAATCTGATTTCTCAGCTCAGCGCCTTTCAGCCCCTTGGCCTCACCTACAAATTGCAGATATTCCACGGGGGTCTCGTTTAAGTATAAAGGCGGCTGCTCGGGAAGATAGCCGATCAGCCTTTTCGCCTCATCCGGCTCCTCAAAAATATCATGGCCATCTATTCTGACTGTACCTGCAGTCGCTGACAGACATCCGGTCATGATATTCATTGTAGTTGTTTTTCCCGCGCCGTTTGGTCCCAGGAACCCGTAGACATGCCCTTCATCTATTTCAAATGAAAGATCGCTGACGGCGGTAAAATCACCATACATTTTTGTCAGATGTTCAACCGTTATCATAAATATCCTCCTTTAATCTGATCCGGCAGATACACCTTCATTGCCTCCGACGGAAATCTGCCTCAAAATCGTTCGCATGCTATTGTAATAGGAAACAGTGAAAAGAAACCGAAGCTTCTGTGAAAAAAACGTGAACACAATGTATCCGTCAACACGCAAAAGCCCCTCGGCTTTTCTCCATCAGGAGTTCACCGAAGGGCTTTCCTTCATAATATATCATCGTCTCTATCCGATTAAATCGAAATGCAATCTCACCCTCCGCAATAAAACGTCCTGCGCACAGGCTCCGTTCCCAACAGCTCCCGGCTCCTTTCATCCGGCTGAGAGCCGCCGACAAACAACGTATATTCGCCCGGATACAGCATCTGCTTTCCATCCTTCCCCACGCTGAAAACTCTTTTCGCCGGAACAGGAAGCGTAACCCGCTTTTTCTCTCCCGGCTTCAACGTAACCTTCCGAAAGGCGACCAGCTTATGGTTCGGCTTCTCGAAGGCCTCTCCCTCATAGCGCAGGTAACACTCCACAATCTCCGAGCCGGTCCTCTCCCCGGTATTCTGCACGGTTATCTTTACCTTCAGCTCCTTCACCGTCTGATGGAAAAGAACCTGCTGGCCTGAGCCATCCTCATTCACAAAGGAAAGCTCCGGCTCTTCATAAGCAAAATGAGTATAGGACAGTCCATAGCCGAAAGGATACCAGGGCTTCTGCGAAAGATACCGGTAGGTACGGCTCTGCATATGATAATCCGTAAACTCCGGCAGCGTCTGATCCTCATAATAAAAGGTGACCGGCAGCTTCCCGCAGGGATTTGTTTTCCCGAAAAGGATGCGCCCCAGCGCCTCTCCGCCCCGCTCCCCGGGATACCAGCTCTGTACAATGGCGCCGGCCTGTTTTTCATACAGGCTCAGATCCAGGCTGCTGCCGCTGTTGATCACCAGAATCACCGGCTTTCCCACACCGAGAATCTTCTGAATTAAGACCCTCTGGCATTCCGGCAGAAGAAGGGTGGTCTTGTCGCCCGCGGCGTCAGAATTTCCCGTATCCCCCTGCTCTCCCTCCATGGTGCTGTCCAGCCCCACACACAGAATCACAACGTCGCTGTTCTGAGCCACAGCCACGGCCTCGCTGTAAAGCCTGTCCCGCCGGGTCGGCTTTTCCCCCGGTTTACTGTAAAGATTGCAGCCCTTGCTGTACAGAACCCGGATTTTTTCTCCCGCCAGCTTACGGATTCCGTCCAGATTGGTAACCCACTGATCCGATTCCCCGTTGTAATTGCC
Organism: Lachnospiraceae bacterium; assembly: GCA_021199405.1. GTDB lineage: Bacteria > Bacillota > Clostridia > Lachnospirales > Lachnospiraceae > RGIG6307. The sequence goes on along the minus strand of JAJQID010000189.1, from coordinate 1,278 downwards.
ATACAGGACGGGGATGCTGTAGGCGTTGGGACCGATGACGCCGATAGTCTTCAGCTTTTCCTTATTTAAAGGCAGAATCCCGTCATTTTTCAGAAGCACCATGGATCTCTCCGCCGCCTTCAGCGCCATACGGACATGCTTTTTCTTATGCACCTCCGTGTAAGGAATCCGATTGTACTCGCAATCCGGATCAAACAGACCCAGCTTATACCGGGTGGTAAACACACGGACAGCGGACCGGCGAATCTCCTCCTCCGTAATCAGCCCCTGCTCCAGTCCCTCCAGCAGCCTCTCATAGGTGCAGCCGCAGTTTAAATCGCAGCCCATGCGCACCGCCAGAGACGCGGACTGGGCGCCGTTCTCTGTCACATGATGGTGCTCATGAAAATCCCGCACCGCCCAGCAGTCGCTGACCACATGGCCGGTAAAGCCCCATTCCTTTCTCAGGATATCCACCAGCAGCGTCTCGCTGCCGCAGCAGGGCTCCCCGTTGGTGCGGTTATAGGCTCCCATCACCGCCTCCACATGGGCGTCCTTCACCAGCGCCTCAAAGGCCGGCAGATAAGTCTCCCGCAAATCCTTGGGCGAAACCCGAGCGTCAAACTCATGGCGCAGCTCCTCCGGCCCGGAATGAACCGCAAAATGCTTGGCGCAGGCGGCGGCCTTTAGATATTCGCCGTCTCCCTGCAGACCCTCCACAAAGGCCTTGCCGCACTCCTCGGTCAAAACCGGATCCTCCCCATAGGTCTCCTGTCCCCGGCCCCAGCGGGGATCCCGGAAAATATTAATGTTCGGAGACCAGAAGTTCACGCCCTTGTATATATCCCGGTCACCCTGGGCCACAGCCGCGTTATATTTTGCCCTCCCTTCTGTGGCGATCACCTCCGCCTCCTTTTTCAGGAAGTCCGGATCAAAAGCCGCCGCCATCCCGATGGCCTGAGGAAACACCGTAGCGATCCCGGCTCTGGCCACCCCGTGCAGCGCCTCATTCCACCAGTTATAGGCCGGGACTCCCAGACGCTCGATGGCCGGCGCGGAGTGGAGGAGCTGGCTGGCCGCCTCCTCCACCGTCATCTTCTCCACCAGCGCCTGCGCCTGTTTTACAAAATCTTCCTGTGTTTTCAAAGCTTTACCCTCCTGTGGTGCCATGCCGATCGACTTTTTATTCTGAAAATTTTTTTCTTTTTAGTCTGTGCATTTCTGAAGAAATTTATCATAAATTTCTGTGAAAACAGCCAAATATGGCCGCACCCACGTCACAGTCTTTTCAGATACACC